>JBFEIF010000014.1:0-35897 GCA_041553795.1 Sulfurimonadaceae bacterium | reverse complement strand
GGTAGGAGCGAAAAGGATCAGGCTGGGTCGACCAGTCCATGTATCCCAGTGAACGGGCATAGCGCTGAGGTGCGTGTTTTGTCTCATTATGGTAAGTGAAGATCTCATTGATATTATTATTCATGACGACATCATACGACCTGTGCCTTAAAAAGATACGAGTCAATATGACAAAAGAAAATAATGAAAATTAATTTAAACTCAAAGGGCTTTTTAGAGGTGTAGGAGCAGAGATTTCGGGCGTCTTGAGAGTGATCTCAAGATTAGGTGAGAAAGAACCTAGGCCTTTGGCGCAAGTTTTCCTGCACGGGATTCATTTTCGTCGATGATGTTTTGGATCTGCTGTTTGACCTTGTCATATCTGAACTGCTCTTTGAAGTTGTTCAGTCTTCCGCCTGAGGCATTCGGGTGCCCGCCGCCTCCGGCCCATTCTTTCGCGATCAAGGAGACATCCACCTTGTTGTTTGCCCGCATACTCATCGTACCGCGAGGGCCGACATCGACGATAAAATCATACTCATCATAGGCAGTCAGAAAACCGTTACCGATAATAGAGGTATTGCCAAGGGCATAGGAAAGGTACCCTTTGTATCCCTTGTAATAGATGGTCTTGTCCGCTTTTTCCTTTCCAAGAAGCTCGACGATATAGGCAGTGGCCAGATTGTCAAGTGTGTCGTCATTCTCTTTTTTGAAGTAGTTCTTCTTTAAAGCATGAATGGTCTCATCAAGCAAGATATTGGCATTGTCAAGCGGAAGCATCTGTGCTGCTTCAAAGAGAAGGGCATGTTTATAGTCTCTGTCCTCATCTGCAAACATCACCCGGTTAAGTTCACGTGTCTCAGTGACAAGACGCATGCAGACCTTTCCGTATTCGAAGGCATCATGCTTTTCCTGATGCCATAGGTCGACAGCGTCAACGATTTCTACATAAGGCTTCAGCCAGGCAGTGACTTCCGAAGGCAAAGTAAAGTGTTCGTTGAGATAATCGAAAGTGATCTGTGTTGCTGAACGTGTCGTATCAAGAAGATACCAGTCAAACTTGTTTGCAGAGTCCTGACCGCTTCCATGGTGGTCAAGAAGCTGAAGCGAGACATTGATCTTATCATAGTCACGGAGCTTCTCTATCTCTTTTGTGAGCCATTTTGACTCATCCATGGTAAGATTAAGGTCGGTGATGAGGATAGAAGCATCTTTCTTCTTTGCCTTGATAGCCTCAAGTATTTCGTTCAGTTTTTCACCGACTTCAGCGCCATAATTGGCATTATAGAAGATGATGTTCTCATAAGCTTCTTTGGTGACAAGCTGGCAGCTGTACCCGTCCAAGTCGATGTGGGAGAGATGGTATGTCGTGTTTTTCATAATTTACCTTATTTGATGATGACCTAGAGTTCGATTGATATACTGCCCATGACTTCAAACTTGGCATTGCTGTCGATCTCTGCATGAGAAAGGACGACGACTTCGAGATTAAAACGTTCAAATATCTCTGCAAGAGGCTTTCTTAGCTGCGGATCAACGATCAGGATAACAGGAGAGACTCCCTGTTGCAAAATCGTACTTGCCTTATCGCTAACACCCTGTATCAAGGCATTTATCTGACCGACATTGAGTGCAAGATTTCGGATTCCATCGTGTTCCGTCGACTTCTCGAGTATCTTCTGCTCTGTGGATGTATCAAATGTCAGAAGTTTGATGACACCGTTTTGGTCTTTGTACATGGACGTGATGACACGGGCAAGTTTTGAACGCACCTGTTCAACGATGACATCCACGTTCTTACTGTATTCGGCGATATCCGCAATAGTCTCCAAGATAGCGAGCATGTCTTTTAACGGTATCTTCTCATGCAGGAGCGCTTTGAAAATACGCTGAATAAGACCGATCGAAGCCACTTTGAGAACATCATCCACGACGACAGGAAAGTCGTTCTTGAGTTTGTTTATAAGCGTCTGTGTCTCCTGCCGCGTCAAGAGTTCTTCGGCATGGGTCTTGACGAGTTCGGACATATGGGTGGAGATGACCGTCGCCGGATCGACGACCGTGTACCCGTTCATAATAGCATCTTCTTTAAGCTCAGGTTTTATCCAGATCGCGTCCAGACCGAAGGCCGGTTCTTTTGTCTTTTCACCTTCAAGCTCCTCTGTAGCCATTCCGCTGTCCATGGCAAGAAACTTGTCCGGCTGAATAGAACCGTGACCGATCTCTACACCTTTTAGGAGTATCTGATAATAGCTCGGGTCCAAATGCAGATTGTCACGAATACGTACCTGCGGCATTAAAAAGCCAAAGTCGGTAGCTATCTTTCGGCGCATGGAGCGGATACGTTCCAAAAGATCACCGCCCTGACCGGCGTCAGCGAGCCGTATCAACTGATAGCCAAGAGTCAGTTCAAGCATCTCGACTTTGAGAATATCCTCGAGTGCCGCTTCTTCTTCCTTGGCGATCTGTTCATTGCTTTTTTGCGGAATAGGTGCGGCTGTTCCTCCGCCTTCACCTGCCTGTCTTTTATCCTGGGCAGGTGCGCCGCCACCTTTGGAAGGTTTAACAGGAGTGCCTTGAAACAGGCGAAGTTCTCCTCGTTCATGCTGTAAAAGAAGATATCCCATACTTAGAAATATGATACCGACAAATCCCATGGAAAAGGTAGGAAGACCCGGAACTAAAGCAAAGAGGACCATTATCGCACCGACGATGAGCAGCGTCTTTGCATTGCCCATCAGCTGGTTGATCGTACCTTCGGCAAAATTACTCTGATCGCTTGATGCTCTTGTGATCATAATACCTGTCGCGGTTGAGATGATAAGGGCAGGGATCTGGGAGACAAGCCCGTCTCCGATGGTCAAGATCGTAAAGATCGAGGCAGAGTCGGCAACGGTCATATTGTGCTGGAAGACACCTATCAAAAAGCCGCCGATTATATTGATGATAGTGATGATGATACCGGCAACTGCGTCCCCTTTGACAAATTTTGCCGAACCGTCCATGGCCCCGTAAAAGTTTGCATCCTGCAAGATGGCAGCACGTCGCTCTTTTGCCTCAGCTTCTTCAATCAGTCCTGCATTCAAGTCGGCATCTATCGCCATCTGTTTCCCCGGCATTGCATCGAGTGTAAAACGTGCAGCGACTTCAGCGACTCTGGTAGAACCTTTGGTGATGACCATGAAGTTGATAAGGACAAGGATCGCAAAGACGATAATACCGATGACATAGTTTCCGCCGACGACAAAATCACCAAAACTGGAGATGATATCAGAGACATTATCCGGACCTTCATGCCCATGGCTCAAGATCATACGTGTCGTCGCGACATTCAAGGAAAGTCTGAAGAGTGTGATGATCAGGATAAGTGTCGGAAAGGTCGTCAGGTCTGTCGGTTTTGGAATATAGAGTGAGATCAGGATGATCAAAACAGCGACGGAAATAGAAATAGTCAACATAAAGTCAAGGATCCCGCTTGGAAGCGGAACGATGATGATGGCAAGGATCGCCATGACAAAAAATACGATACTCAGGTCACGGGTACGGACTATAAACTCAAGTAGAGGTGTAAGTCGTCCTAATACAGCTGCTTTTTTCTTTGCCACGCTTTAGTCTACTTCTTTTCCAAGATATCGGCTAAACTCATACCTTCAAGGAACTCATCGATACGTCCTTGGAGATTGTGAATAAAAGGATAGATGTGACAGGACTCTTCTTTATCCGCAGGGCAGTTTCCAACACCGGAAGAACAGTCGAATACGGAAGGGCCTTTTCCTTCAGCTGCCTGCATAATGCTTAGCAGAGTGATCTCTTTCTTATCTTTAAGAAGTACAAATCCCCCTTTGACCCCTTTGTAAGACTTTAAGATACCGCTTCTGGCAAGGGATTGCAGGATCTTTGCCAAAAAACTTTTTGAAATACCAAGCTTATGCGCTAATGTCTCTGTATCCATAGCTTCTGTCGCTGTGGCTAAGGTGACTAGGGATAATAGCGCGTATTCGCTTGCTCGGGTCATCAGCATTTACGGAGTCCTTCTTTCATATATGTAAAGGTATTATACATAAATTACATAAAAGATATATTTTGTCTTCTTTGTAACCCCTCTCTTTTAGTCACTCAGATAAATCAGATGTTTCTTGATTTCACAAGACTTTGATAGAGCAGGGGGATGTTTCAACAAAACATAATAAAATTTCAGATATTATTCGGCATCTCAAATTCTTGGGAAATTAATATACCAATCAGGGAGGTCAATTATGGCTTTAGATTCGGCGAAAACAGAAGCAATCGTAAAAGAATTTGCTCGTACAGAAAATGACACTGGTTCTTCAGAAGTGCAGATCGCATTACTTAGTAAGCGTATTGCTGAACTTACGGAACACCTTAAGATTCACAAAAAAGACCATGCATCACGTCTAGGTCTACTTAAACTTGTTGGACAGCGTCGTCGTTTGATGCGTTATTTCAAGCGTAAAAACAAAGATGGTTACTATACACTTATCGGTAAGCTTGAAATTCGTGACAATATCTAAATAAAAAGACTCTGATGAGTCTTTTTATTCTTTTTCTTCTTCTTTCTTAAAATATAAATTTGATTTGACAGCATGCCTGTTATTTGTTTCATTGTCTGCCTTCAATAATCAAATATCTTAATACAATCTGTTTCCCCATATTTTTTCACATTGAACTGTTTAAAACAGCAAGTAACTTCTAATTAGCTAATACTTAATTTTATGATATAATTATTTTTTTTAATTTTAGTTTGTAAGCGATAGGGCTATTCTATTTTTACAATAAAACTTTAGGAGACTGAGATGGCAAAGAAAAGAGATGTTTTATCGACTGACGGATTGACCTTTCTTGAGGATGGCGAGGTATTGTATGATTCATTGTACCTCTTGTCTGAGACGGATGAAAAAGGGATAATCACGTATGCGTCAGATGGTTTTATGCAGGTCGCTAATATGAGTGAAAAGGATCTGTACGGACAGCCACATAATGTGGTCCGCCATCCGGAGATGCCGCGGGCTGCCTTCAAATCACTTTGGGATGATGCACAATCAAAGGGGTTCTGGACAGGCTATGTTAAGAATGCTCGTAAAGGCGGGGGATTTTACTGGGTGTATGCAACAGTGCTTCGTTCGATAGATAAAAACGGAAATACAAAATATGTTTCTATCCGTGTCAAGCCCTCTCGAGAAGAGATTAAAAAAGCTGAAGAGCTTTACGCTACATTAGATTAAAATAGAATTTAAGGAAAAGTTTATGGCATTAATTAAAAGCAGTTCATCATCACATAGTGTCGCACCTTCAGGCGGAACGGATAAACGACGTCAGCGTACTTTGGCTAAACAGCAGCAGATCTCAGAAAGTATTTCAGGCATAGCGACGAATATTTTGGACAATGCACAGGAATCAGTCTCCGCGATTGAGCAATTAAAGTCCTCTATGGAACAGATCGCTACTGCCGCAGAAGAAAACAGCGGTGCATCGGAACAGGCACTGAAGAATGTTAAAGGCATCAATAACAATATTAACCGCATGGGGAATAATATTGAGACGGTGATCAGTTCAACAGTGGCTACGGGTGACACGATTATGAACGCAGTTGAACTGATCAATGGTTCCGTCGAGCGTATGACAGGTTCGGTGGATATTGCAAAATCCTCTTCAACAAAAAGTGAGGAGCTGAAAGTCAGTTCGCAAAATATCGGTGAGGCGGTCGGGTTTATTGCAAAGATCGCGGATCAGACGAACCTGCTTGCCTTAAATGCAGCGATCGAAGCAAGCCGTGCAAAAGAGCATGGTAAAGGTTTTGCTGTTGTGGCTGATGAGACACGCGCACTTGCCGGAGAGAGTGAAAAGAATGCAGAGTTCATCTCTGAGTTGGTGAACAAGATTCAGAGCAGTATTGATACGATCATCAAAAACATCATTAATACGACAGATATCATCGGGGACACCGGTACGACTGCCAATGAGCTCAGTCTGAAGATGGAAGAGCTGACAAAGATCGCTATCTACTCAGTTGAAGCGGCAAAGTCAGTCTCGCAGGTCACACAAAGACTTGGCGGTTATGTATCAAGTGTCAACGACGGTTCAAGCGAGATCGCTGAGGCATCAAGCCGTATCGCCCTGTCGGTCGAAAAGACCTTAAACGGGATCGAAGCGCAATCAATGGCCTTGGCTCAGACAGAAGGTGATATCAAAGATTTGAGCAACCTTGCCGAGGAGTTGAAGTTTTCCACGGATACGGCCAAATCTGCTGAAGACATCGCCTCATCAGCAGACACTATCAGCGGTTCGATGGAAGAGATACAGGCTGCATTGGAACAGGTCACAAGCGCATTGAACGAGATAGAATCTTCTTCCCATGCTACAAACAAGTCTGCTCTTTCTAATAAAGAGAATATCGAAGCCGGTATTTTGGCTGCAAAAGATATTGACAAGCTTATCGAGATAGCACGCCGAAACTTTGACCTATTGAAAGTCTCTTTCGGAGATGTGAAAAGTTCGATGATCAATATCAATAATGAAGTCGTCAACTCTATGAGTGAAGGAAAAGGCGCAAGTGACGAGCTTGTTGTCATCGTCAAAGAGACAAAGAATGTCGACAAGACTGTCGGTAATATCTCTAATTCGATTATTCAGCTCAACATGCTTGCGATCAGCGGTTCGATCGAGGCAGCGAGAGCCGGTGATTTTGGTAAAGGTTTTGCTGTCGTATCGGCTGATATCCGCAATCTTGCCAAAGACTCGGAATCAAATACAGAGAAGATCAATGACACAATCGAAGGTATGAATGCCGAGATCGGTATGGTACAAGAAGACTGGAACAATCTTCTCAGCGGTCAGAACACTGAGAAGAAACGTTTGGACAACCTTGTCAGCGAGATGGACAAGATCATCTATATGCTGGTTGAACTGCTTGACCGATATACGGGTCTTAAAGCCATCAATGACCAAAACCTTGAAGGGCTTGACTCTGTCTTTATCGGTATTAACGAGATACAAAAAGCTGTTGAGCTTTCGGCCAAGAATGCGATGGAATCACGCAAGGCATCTGAGCTTATTATCGATACGATCTCTCATATCGGCGAAGGGGTTGAAGAGCTCGCTGTTATGGCGGATGAACTTCAGCAGGGGTGAGTTTACGCTTATGCGTAAACACGAAGAAAATATCTGTTATAGAGTGATAGATCTGCTTGATGAAGCCGAGCTATGACTTCCTATAATCGGGTTGGCGTCATACAATAAAAACAGGAAGAGGTCTTCCTGAAACAGTACCTAAGGAGTAATACATGCAAATACAAGAAATACTGATCATTAAAGAACTGGGATGTTATTACGGGGTAAATACTGAAGAAGTCGAGCAGATCTTACGTGTGCAGGATCTGACTCCGATGGCAATGACACCCAAGGCAATCCGTGGTCTATGTTCCATTGAAGGTTCTATTGTCTGTACTTTGGATTTTTCGTATCTTTTGGATGAGAAAAAACCGCTTGTCAACGAAGCCGCATTTAAAGCGCGACAGGTAACGATACAGGGAAAAAACTACCATTTTTCACTGCTGGTGTCAGAAGTTATCAACTCTGTTGAAGTCGATCAGTCCAAAATGGAGTATGTGGATGATAAAGAAGACCCTATCGTAGCCTTGTATAAATATGAAGATGAGATCATTCAAGTCGTCAGTATTGCGACCCTTATCAAGGATATCAGACTGCCCTCGTACACATCAAAAGAAGTACGCGATATCTCGGTTGATGGCGGAAACAAAGAGAAACATTCACATCTGAAGCGTTTTCTGTTCTTTACGATGGCGAGTGAGAAGTATGCACTGGAAGTCGATGCTATACGTGAGATCATTGCAATACCTGAACACTTTACTGCCATTGCAGAGAGTTCGAGTGAGATACTGGGGATGATGTCTTTACGTGAAGACCTTCTGGTTGTCGCTGATCTACGCAGCTATTATGATCTTGATGTAGTAAACTCTGAGAAGAACCGTATTATAGTGTCACAACACCTTGGTCGACATATCGGTCTTGTTGTGGATGAGATCGTTGATATTCAAGACGTAGAGATCGATAAGATAGAGGGTATGCCAGAAAATTTTCAGGACAAAAAGATCGGCGGTGTCCTTCATATGAACGATTCCCTTATCAGTCTTGTCAATACGGAAGTTATACGTACTCTGGTCAATGAACAGAGCCATCTGATAACGGACCAGGAAAAAGAGGAACAGATTAAACAAACGTCTGAGGATGTCAATCTTGAAGTTGTGATATTCAAGATGGCAAATGAGGAATATGCTTTTAACATTGATGATGTCAGTGAGATAATCGATATGACAGCCATCACACCGATAGCCGATGCTCAAGAACATATTAAGGGGGTGATCAATATACGTGGCCAGGTGATCAGTATTGCTTCGCTGTACGGGATATTGAAGCTCAAAGAAAATGTAGAACTGGACCAAAAGATCATTGTGACCAAGATCAAAGGAAATAGTATCGGTTTTGTCGTAGATAAAGTAAATGATGTTATGGGTATCAATGATTCCGAGATCAAGGTAGAAGATGAACCGCAACGTCTATTTTCAAATATTTTACAATTGGATAAAGGGAAAAGATTGGTGCTGATGTTTGATACAAATGTCCTTCTGTCTTCTCTGTCTTTAAATAAACAAGGTGCTGCGTGAGTAAAAAGATTTTAATAGTTGATGATTCTGCACTTGTAAGAAAGCAGTTACGTCAACTGATCGAAGTACATGATTTTGAGATCGATTTTGCCAAAAATGGGCAGGAGGCTATTGATAAGGCTCTTGCTACAGATTATGATGTCATAACGATGGACATAAATATGCCGGTCTTGGATGGTATCTCTGCCGTTAAAGAGATCATGAAAAAAAATCCGACAGCGATCTTGATGGTGAGCTCCTTGACATCTGAAAATGCCGCTGTGACCGTCGAGGCAATGGAATATGGTGCTATTGATTTCATACTCAAACCGGGCACGATGAATGTCGGCGTGGAAGAGAGTGGAAAAGAGATCGTCCAGAAGATAAAATCACTTAGCCGAATTCCCCGCCGCAGGCTTAAGGCTCCGGTACAGATCGCGGAGAAAAGACGGGAGAAAAGGGTAGAAAGAGAACGCTTAAGCATGCCTCAGCGCAGTTCGCGGGATATGGACAAAATAGTCCTTATCGGTGTCTCGACTGGCGGACCGGGATTGATCGAGCAGATCGTCTCCGCTTTGCCGATAGATTATCCTCAGCCGGTTTGTATAGTCCAGCATATGCCTGAGCAGTTTACCCGTGCATTTGCCGAACGTCTGGCCAGAGTAAGTGATCTTCCTGTGCATGAGACGAGTAGCAATGATGAACTGCTGCCAGGACATATTTACCTGGCAAGAGGAGGCGTCCATCTTCATTTTAGAAAAAAGACCTCAGGTAAGATCGTCACTTTAGACGGACAAGATAAGAATGAACGATTTTTCCAGCCTTCTGTTGATGAGATGTTCGAATCGGCTTTGAAGATTTTTCCAGCCAATAAGATCTTTGCTATACTTTTGACGGGCATTGGCGACGATGGTGCAGAAGGCATGGTCCAGATAAAAAATGCGGGCGGATATACGATCGCAGAGTCTGAAGCTAGTGCTACGGTCTATGGAATGCCCAAAGAAGCATTTGAACGCGGCGGTACATGTGAAGTCCTTGACTTCAAACAGATCTTAAACAAAATCCTTTCATATAAGTAGGCAAATAGATGGCTTTGATCAAAAGAAATGAAAAACAAGAACAAGAAAAACTTCCAGAGTTCGCGAGTCTGGAAGAGGCAATCATCTATTATGAAGAGAATGAAGAATTTGACAAACGTTCGTATGCTATAGAAGAGATGGTAAAGTTGAAAGACGGTGCACATTTTTTGGTCGATAAGCTTATCGAACATGACACGCATAAAGATACGGCATCAAGAATAGCGGCTGCCTTATCCAACATGGATCCGAAGGAAGCACCGATTGAAAGTGTAATGGAATTGCTTAAACTTTCAAATGCTTATGTCAGAAACCTTGGTATCTGTATACTGCAAGATTACGGTCCGGCGATCAAATACTATATTGTCAAATTCCTTATTGGAGATGACTATGACCTTCGTATCTTTGCGATCAATGTTTTGGGGGATGTGAATTTCGCAGAGTCGCGTGATATGCTGATCGAAGTCCTTGAAAACGAGACCAATATCAATGTGGCAATGACGGCAGTCGATTATATGGCTGAGATCGGTCAACCTCAGGATGTTCCCCTGTTACGGGAAGTGAAAGAGCGTTTTAAAGATGAAAGCTATGCGCAATTTGCGGTTGATGCAGCCATCGAAGCAATAGAGGCTTAATCGATGTTCAATGAAGGGAATTTTGCAAAACTTGCCGAGTTTATTTATCGTAAAAGCGGTATTTATCTTGAAGAGTCCAAACATTATGAAAAGATGGCAAAGTTTGTGGCAACAAGATCTTCTGAGCTGGAGTTAGACGGTTTTCGAAAATATTTTTTTCGTCTTCGGTTTGAAGATCAGGCAGGGGTCGAGTTCCAAGAACTGATGAATGCGGTGACTGTGAATGAGACCTATTTCTTTAGAGAGCATGATCAGTTTGAAGTCCTGGTCAACAATGTCCTGCCTGAACTTGATAAAAAACGCCCAAAGGGTGAGCCTTTACGTATCCTTTCTGCCCCGTGTTCAACAGGAGAAGAACCCTATTCAATGGTATTGTACCTGTTGGAAGAAGGAGATCTTGTTGAAAGGCGGGACATTGAGATCATCGGGATCGACATCGATTCCAACGTCATCAAGAAAGCACAAGACGGAAAGTTCTCAGAACGTTCAGTCCACGCGATCCCCCCGAGGCAGGTTCAAAGCTATTTTAAAAAGGTGGGTATGGCCTTTAGTCTTATTCCGGACCTGATAGGAACGGTTGAGTTCAAGGTCGTGAATATTTTTGACCGATCCGCTATCCGTAATCTGGGAAAGTTCGATGTTATATTTTCCAGAAATATGCTTATTTACTTTGATGATGCCAGCAAAAAAGAGGTGGCCATGACCTTTTATGATATGTTGCGACCTGAAGGATATGTCTTCCTGGGACATGCAGAATACATGTCCCGTATAGTCTCAGTGTTCAAAGCAAGAAAATTTGGAACAACGATGATATATCAGAAATGAAAGGGAAGATACCGGCATGCAGCACGGGTAAGACCCTGGCTTGTGAGCAGTCGAAAGAGTGCAGAAAAGTATTTAGATGGCTTAGCGAGCTATGTGAAAACTTTTCAAGATTGGAAAGTGATAAAAATATAAATGATTGAAATAAAAGGATATTAACATGGCAAATCCAATTGTAATGTTTATTGATGACTCTGAGACGGCATTGGCGTCAACACGAATGACAGTCTCAAGTATGCCAATTGAGGTAAAACAATATTTAGAAGCACAGCTTTGTCTGAATGATGTCAAGGCTGGGATCATTCCTGAACTGATCATTACTGACCTTAATATGCCGGTAATGAACGGTCTTGAACTCTTAAAAGCCCTACGTGAGATACCTGAGACGAAACGCACGCCGGTACTTATGCTGACGACAGAGACAAAAGATGAGTTAAAACAGCAAGGTAAAGCCTTGGGCCTGACAGGATGGATAGTAAAGCCGTTTAACCCGACACAGCTCAAATCAGCTATAACTCGAGTTCTTCGTCTGCCAGCATAGAGTCGATGCGACAGACTCATTAAAGGAGGGGAAAGATGATATTTGATTCATTGAATGAATTGTTGGAGCATATTAAGCAAGTGGAACGTGATACGATCACTATATCAAAAGAAGCTCAAATGAAACTCTCTTCTTTTATTGAGAGAAACGGTATCGAAGTGGATGATGAAGCGGCTGAAGCCCTTCAGTATCAGGATATCGTATCACAGCAACTGTCGGCGACAATAGAGGCCATTGAACTGGTACAAAAGAACCTTCAGATGTTTGCACATTCGTTTAAAGAAGACGAAAAGATCGCTGATGACAGTGTTGTCAAACTTCGTGCGAAGATGCAGCTTGTATTAGAAGAGGCAAAGGCAAAAAAAGAGGCCTTTAGCGGACATGTGAAAAACAAATCGGATGAATATGAAATCGAGTTTTTTTAGGAGATAAAATGGTACAGGTAATGGTTGTAGACGATTCGAAGACGGTACGAATGTATCATGGTTCCTTGCTTAGAGAGATGGGCTACGAAGTGATAGAGGCCGAGAATGGCATGGAAGCGATGGAAAAAAGCCTGAACTGTGATATATCTTTGTATCTTGTGGATGTAAATATGCCTATTATGGATGGTTACTCTTTTGTCCAGGAAATACGCAAAGAACAATGTCATACGACGACACCTATTATTATGATAACGACGCAGGCTCATGAAGAAGACAAGGTCGAAGCGTTTAAAGTCGGAGCGAATCTTTTTGAGACAAAACCTATCAAGCCTGAAGTATTGAAAAATTATCTTACTATATTAATCCCTTAGAAAAGGTGTCATAATGAACCCACTTTTAGAATCATTTTTACAAGAAGCAAGAGAGAACCTCTCTTTTATCGATCAGAATATTGAAAGCTTGGGATCGGGGGATACTGAGTTGGTCAATGCAGTCTTTAGGGCTGCACACACCCTAAAAGGAGGGTCCGGTATTGTAGGGTTTTCTGCTGTCAAAGATATTACCCATCATGCCGAAGACCTTCTGGATATGGTCCGTGACGGAGACATTGTACCGACTGATGAAGTTATCGAGTCACTTTATAATGCTTTTGATGAGGTGATGAACCTTATTGAAGCTGCTGAAGACAGTGAAGACATTGTAGAAGCGGATGAAGAGAGAGTCCGCGAAATTGTAGAGGTCTTATGTGCTCAGATGGGAAAAAGTACAGAAAAAGAGGCGTGGAAGATGCCTATTTCTATCATGCAAAACCCGTCTGCCGTCGTAAACCTTCCTTTGGAATTTATTCGGGATGCAGGCCTTCGACTACCATTGAAGTATGAGAGCATTACGGAAGAGAACTTTCTTGAGCCCCGTCTTTATGCGGTCATATTTGATGTGGATGAGTCTTGTATGTTGTATGGTAATGACCCTGCCTATACACTTTCATTGCTGGGTGATAAGGTCAAACATGTTTATTCATGTATGAGCGAGGATTCAGCACGATCGATACTGAGTGGTCTGGATGATGAAGAAGGTCTGACACTTAAAATACAGCTGATCGCATTCATATATGCGGGATTCAGTGAGATCGAAGAGGCGCTGTATAACTTTATAGATGAACTGGTCTTCCTTCCTCTTGATATTGTGACACTTTTAGGTGTAGACAAAGGGGAGGTCCATGCACTGGATATCATGAAGGACCTAAGTACCAATGCTAAAAAAGAGATGGCATCAAAAGAGAGATTGGCTGACCTTATCAATGACTCCTTGGGGCTGATCGGTGAAGAGACGCTTCAGTATGCACAGCTTAAGCGTTTTATTGATATTCTTGGCTGTACGGATGAAGTGAGTGAACTCAGTACATTTTTCGATGGTCTTGCTTTGGGGCGTGTTTACACGGGCAAAACATCTTCTGATGTATCTGAAAATAAAGAAGTACTTCCGGAAAAAGTAAAAAAAGTCGTTGTAGATGAGAATGTCTTGGCCGGTGCACGGATGATCATTGCGCAGCAGATTGCTCAATTGGAAAACTCGAATGATCCGGCTCTTTTTGAACGTGTCAAGGTCATCCTTTCTAAAACAGCAAGACTTTTCGATGTGAATATAGAGGGTGTCTCAACAAAGGAAGAGTTGATCACATTTGCCAACTCTTTGGCTCCGGATGAGTCAGCTTCTGCTGAACAAGAGCCTGAAGTAGAGAAGGGCATAGAAACACCGATACTTGAAGAGACTCCTGTCTTGGAAGAGGTCATCGAAGAAGAAGCACCGCAAAAAGCAGCTTCGTCTATAGCTGAACCGGCTTTCCAAGAAGCTGTATCCACCAAGGAATATGTTCCTGAAGAACCGGCTGCAGTTGAAAAAGCAGATACGAAACGAAGTGTTGTCGGAAAGACAGTGAAGATCGAACAGGAATCAGTCGATTCATTGATGAATGTTATCGGCGAACTATTGGTGGCAAAGAACTCTTTACCTTATCTTGCTGATTCGGTGAATGAGATGACGCCTGAAGGTATCAAGCGTGCTATTATGGAAAAGTATACCTTCATCAACCGTCTCTCCGAGCAGCTTCAAGACTTAATCATGTCGATGCGTATGCTCCCTATCTCTTATGTATTTGACCGCTATCCTAAACTGGTCCGTGATATCACAAAGCAGCTTAACAAGAAAGTCAAACTGACTATGGATGGGGGCGATACCAAACTGGATAAAAATATCATCGAGATGATGGCCGACCCTATGATCCATATTATGCGTAATTCATTGGACCATGGTATTGAACTTCCTGAAGTGAGAGAGGCCAAGGGTAAAAGTGCAGAAGGACATGTCAATCTCAAAGCCTATGCCCAATCGGATAAGATCATTATTGAGATCAAAGACGATGGTGCCGGTATCAATGTTGAGCGCGTTGTGCAAAAAGTCATTGACAAAGGCCTGATGACAGTTGAACAGATAGATCTTCTGGATGATAATGGAAAGGCGGAACTGGTATTGTTGGCCGGACTTTCGACAGCTGATACGATCACTGAGTTCAGCGGACGGGGCGTAGGGATGGATGTTGTTAAAAAGTCGATTGAAGGTTTCGGCGGAAGTATCAGCATCATGACCCAAAAAGATATAGGGACGACAATCACTCTGGCAATCCCTGTCTCTCTTGCTGTCACCTCACTCCTTCATGTAGAGATGAACAGTATCCATTACGGCCTGCCTATGGATTCAGTCCAGGAAACCGTCAAGATCGATAAAAGTGAGATCGCATCTTTGCATAACGAGCCCTTTATCTATCTGCGCGGAGAAGTCATACCTCTTCTGTTTATCAAATCAATGCTTAACCTTGAAGAGATCAAAAACAAGCAGCTTAGTATCGTCGTATTGAATATAAAAGGCAATACGCTTGCTATCGTGGTGAATGAACTTCTCGGACAGCTTGATGTCGTTCAAAAGCCGCTAGAAGGAATGCTTCAAGGGCATCCTGTCTTTAGCGGAACTGCACTTCTTGGAAATGGACAGATCATCATGATGATGGATCCGGTGGGAATACTGGGTATATGTGATCAGCTTCAGACACCTCTGAAGGACGTTTCATGAGATCTTATGTGATCTTCAGTGTCCTCGGACAGCTTTATGGGGTTGATATTGAGTGTGTGAAGCGAATACTTCCCTCACAGTTCCTAACAGCGATGCCGGATGAAGACGAACATATTGAAGGTATGTTCCAATATGAGGATGAGATCATCAAGGTCCTGAGCTTTAGAAAAGTGATCGGTGAGAGATCCTATGAAGAGGAACTCCTTGATTTTTTTCCTAGTCTGAAGGATCAGCACAAAGAGTGGATAGAAGCCTTGGAAAACAGTGTTAATACCGGTGTTCCTTTTGTTCAGACAGTGGATCCTCATGCCTGTGAGCTAGGAAGATGGATCGATTCTTTCCATCCGGATGACGAAGGCCTTGTCAGTGTGATGAAAACACTTGATTTTCATCATCAACACCTTCACCGTTCCGCTATTGATATATTGGTACACTGTAAGGAAGACCCTGAATCAACAAAAAAACTGGTGGAAGAGAAGGTACATGACAGCTATAGCAAGACAGTGCAAAACCTTGAGAGTGTCACCAAGATGTCAGACAAAGTCGCTGCAAGTCTACAGCGCTGTCTGATCCTGATCGGAAAAGATGGAAAAGCTTTTGGTGTGAATATTGATGCGGTCGACGATATCGTCCATGTCGAAGAGAATGATCTGCATGAGGTGGATCAAAATCAGTCTATTGGCGAGTTTATGGACATTGCCGCGATCTTGGAACATAATAAGAGATTGATCACGATAGTAAAAGATATCAGTATAAATAAAAGGGGTGAATAATGGCTATTTCTTATGATGGAGCGAAAATTGCTTTTGAAGCAGTGATCTATGAAGACGAAGTCGTCTCTTTACGTGATAAATTGGCAGAGATAGCACCGGTTGAGGTGCTCTTTGACCTCAGTGACTGCGATGACCTGCATCTGGCAGTTATCCAGCAGATACTGGCCTATAAAAAAGTCTACGCATGTAGTTTTAATTTTTGCACGACACCCAAGGTCTATCAAAAAGTACTTGAGGGCTTTGATATGAATAATTGCGATGATAGTATTTAAAGAAAAGACTTCTGATAATATATGTAAAAAAGTGATGAATGAAAACAATAGTTATATCCAACCGTAAAGGCGGTTCTGCAAAAACGACCACCGCCGTAAACCTCGCGACTGAACTTGCAAAGAAACACTCTGTCTTATTAATCGATTTTGACACCCAGGGACATGCCTCTATTGGTGTCGGTTCTGCACCTATGGAAGAAGGCGGAGCCCACTCTATTTTTTTCGGAAAGACACTCAGTGAGAACTTTGTCCCGACTGTATTGGATAGATTGACTCTGGCTCCGGCTCATGCTCTTTTTGACGTCTATGAATACGCCGATCTAAAAGGGGTCTTGAAAAACCGTTTTAAAAAAGAGAGTATTGCAGAGTTTTTTGATTATTGCATCATCGATACAGCACCGACCTTTGATGCGCTTTTAAAAAATTCGCTTGAAGTGGCTGATGTCGTTGTGATCCCTTTTGTTCCCCACCATCTTGGCGTTGTAGCAGTAGGACAGATGGTCAGAGCTGTTTACCAGATATCAACTCAGATGGGTGCTGATATCAAACATGTGGGGATGCTTCCCGTTATGTACAATCCGCATATAAACGAACATAAAGAATCCGTTCAAAAAGTACAGACAGCTTTTGGCAAAGCAAAACTTTTTGCACCGATAGGAACGGATATAAAACTGGCACAGCAGTTTGAATCGGGTGAACCTATAGTCTTAATGGATAAAAGGACTAAAGGCATGAAAGACTATACCGCTTTTTGTGCGGAACTTCTAAAGAGGATAGAATAAAGTTCTCTTTTGCATTGTTAAATCATCAAAAGTTATGATACGCTTAGAGATCAAGATACTGAAAGAAGTGAAACATGAAGATACTGATCGTTGATGACAATGCAAATAATCGGATGGTCTTAAAGTCTTTACTGGATGATTTTAACAAAGAGAACAATCTAAGCTATAGCATTGATGAATGCGGAAACGGTTTAGAAGCCTTAGCTAAGGCCCAAGCCACACCATACGATCTTATCTTTATGGATATTATGATGTCTGAGATGGACGGTATCGAAGCGACTAAGAAGATCCGTGAGATTGATCATGACGTGATGATAATCGCTGTTTCAGCAGTGGATGATGATGCCAAGCAAAAAGAGATATTGCGCAACGGTGCAGAAGACTATGTATCTAAACCTATAGATGCAGACCAGCTTTTTTCCCGTTTGGAAAACTATTTTCCATTGTTGACCTTACGTCATAAAGAAATATCGATATCGAATACAAAAGCGGTAAACCTCTATACGCAGAACATCTTTCACAGACAGACAATCTTTTATGTTGAGAATGAAGAAGCACTTTCTGAGTTTTGGGAATACTATCTTCACAGTGATGAACCTTTAAAAGTCGACAGGCTATGTGATGTTGTCAGAGCGATCTTCGCCTTGGGAGATGCGATAGTCAAACTTTCGGCAAAACCATGGATCATTGTAGAAGCAGATAATGATGCGATCTACTTCACGCTTAACAAGATCGATATTATAGGTCCTCATGTGGTAAAGCTGATCATGAAAAAGAATAAAGAAGTCACTGTCTATCAAAACAATAATGAAAAGATAAGTTTTAAACTTGAAAAACGTGTGACTATGGATGAAGAAATCCTTCCGGCAGTGAAAGAGACGCCGGCCACGGTGGAAAAATATGAACCTGCCAATAAAACAGCGATGCCAATACCCGAAGTTGAGATCGTACGGACCAATGTCGAGACTTATTCTGTTTACAATTATATGGATCCGGATGATCTTGCTGAAACGGAAGATTTGCTGGGCGATCTAAGCTCGTTGATGCTAATGCTGGGAAATGCAGACCTTGAAGCTGGGGAGATAGATCAGATAACGAGTTATTTGCAAGGTTTGGGCAAGTATCTCTCCGTTTATACTGAAAGCTATGTCATTGGAAGGGCATTGACAGACCTGTCTAATGAGATCGCTACGCATTCAAGCCGTTTTCATGATATTGCAAACAGTCTTTCGACCCTGAGTTCTGCCTTTGTCTCAGACCTTCAGAACTGGTTACAGATGACTTTTTACAAGGGCGCTCCTTCGATTGATTTTATGGATGCGACGATCGTCGCTAACTCAAAGATGATATCTTCTATGCTCAGTGATGATAATGCTTCAGTCAATGACACGGATATGGATGATATCTTTGATTTTTAAGTATGAAAAGGATGAATATGTATAATGTCGAAATAAAAAACTCCTGCAGTTGTGCAATAAAGCGCGGTGTGGCAGAGATGCAAAGTTTTGATTCACATGCTGAAGCAGAAGAAGAGGCAAACCGAATGCTCCAACAGATGCAAAGCGAGTTTTGCAAGAAACACCGTTTTGAACTGCGTAAAGAAATGAACAACTTCTGCATCTATATATTTTCAAACCGGTAAAAACGCAGGGTACTCTTAGTATTAATCTCTCTTTTCGAGTCAAATACTGACTCCTTTATCCCTTTTTTTCTTCATTGGTATCCTGTAAAAAACAAAAAAATGTGTAGTTTAGTAATCGACTTTATTTGTTTTGAGCCCAAAAACAGGAGTTTTTCTTACATCTGAGTCTACTTGTATCAAGTTAAGTTAGTCATATGATATAAGATGTACTTGACATGGATTGACTCAATGGTGTATAATTTTGCATAACAAATGAAAAGGAGGCGCATTGATGTCTAATGAGAACGAACAAGCAGATAACTCTGAGATCGAGAATGAAGAGATTGAAGCACAAGTGAACTCTGAGGATGAAGCCGGAGAAGAGGCTGTTGAGGAACTGAGTGAACTTGATACCTTGAAAGCGGCTTTGGCTGCAAGTGAAGACAGATATCATCGTGTTCATGCTGATTTTGAAAATATCAGAAAACGTCTTGAACGAGAGAAATACCAGGCATTGGAATATTCTAATGAAAAATTTGCAAAAGATCTGATCCCGGTGATCGATGCTCTCGAAGGTGCTCTCAAAGCAAAGGGTGTTGATGCTGATCCTCAATCACTGCTTGAAAAAGTAAGTGAAGGGGTAGAGCTGACAATGAAACAATTTTTAAACGTCCTTGAAAAACATGGTGTGACCCAGGTCTCTGAAGATGAAGTATTTGATCCGAATATTCATCATGCAGTCCAGCAAGTGGACAGCCCTGATCACGAAAGCGGTGAGATAGTGTCAACCTTTCAAAAAGGTTACAGATATAAAGAACGAACCTTGCGTGATGCAATGGTCGTATTAGCAAACTAAAATAAAAAAAAAGGAAAAAATATGAGTAAAGTAATTGGAATAGATTTAGGAACAACAAATTCATGTGTCGCTGTTTATGAGGGCGGTAAAGCAAAGATAATCCCGAACAAAGAAGGGAAGAACACAACACCTTCAGTGGTCGCGTTTACAGACAAGGGCGAAGTACTGGTAGGAGATCCTGCAAAACGCCAGGCTATCACAAACCCGGACAAGACTATCTCTTCTGTCAAGCGTATCATGGGTCTTATGATGAGCGAAGAGAAAGCGAAAGAAGCGCATGACAAGGTAACGTACAACATCGTTGATAAAAACGGTATGGCTGCAGTCGATGTAGCAGGTACTATCTATACACCTCAGGAGATCTCAGCTAAGATCCTTTCAAAACTGAAAGAAGATGCCGAAGCATACCTTGGATCGACAGTAACAGACGCAGTTATCACGGTTCCTGCTTACTTTAACGATGCCCAGCGTAAAGCGACACAAGAAGCAGGTGTTATCGCCGGTCTTAATGTATTGCGTATCATCAATGAGCCGACTGCTTCTGCCTTGGCTTATGGTCTTGATTCGAAAGCTGAAGAGACAGTACTGGTCTATGACCTTGGTGGAGGAACGTTTGACGTTACGACACTTGAGATCTCAGACGGTACTTTTGAAGTTCTTTCTACAGATGGAAATGCTTTCCTTGGTGGAGATGATTTTGATAACAAGATCGTTGATTTCTTGGCAAGCGAGTTCAAAGCAAACCAGGGTGTCGATCTTAAAAATGACAAGATGGCACTACAGCGTTTGAAAGATGCTGCTGAAAATGCGAAAAAAGAACTTTCATCATCAACAGAGACAGAGATTAATCTTCCGTTTATCACGATGACAGAAGCAGGGCCTCAACACCTTGTTGTAAAACTGACACGTGCGAAATTCGAAGGAATGATCGAAAAGCTTGTCGAAGAGACGATCGATCACATCAAAGTAGCATTGAAAGATGCTAATCTAGATAAGAACGATATCAAAGAGATCATCATGGTCGGTGGATCTATCCGTGTTCCAAAAGCACAGGAAATGGTATCGGCATACTTCGGCGGAAAAGAACTTAACAAGAGTGTTAATCCTGATGAAGTCGTTGCGGCAGGTGCTGCTATCCAGGGTGGTGTATTACGTGGAGATGTCAAAGACGTACTTCTACTAGACGTTACACCGCTTTCACTTGGTATTGAGACTCTTGGCGGTGTCATGACTAAGATCATTGAAAAAGGTACGACTATCCCGGTTAAGAAGTCTCAGGTCTTCTCAACAGCTGAGGACAACCAGCCGGCAGTTTCTATCTCTGTCGGTCAAGGTGAACGCGAGTTTGCAAAAGACAACAAATCATTGGGTCTGTTTGAACTAAGCGGTATTCCTTCTGCTCCACGCGGTGTGCCTCAGATCGAAGTAACTTTTGATATCGATGCTAACGGTGTCTTGACAGTTTCTGCTTCAGACAAAGCGACTGGCAAGTCACAAGAGATCAAGATCACAGGTTCGTCAGGACTAAGTGAAGAAGAGATCGAAAAGATGGTCCAGGATGCTGAGAAGAACAAGGCAGAAGATGCTAAACGCAAAGAGATGGTAGACCTTCGTAATCAGGCTGATGCACTTGTTGCACAGACTGAGAAGACGTTGACAGAGATGGCTGACAAGATAGAAGAAGAAGAAAAGACTAAGATCGAAGAAGCGGTCAAAGAACTGAAAGAAGTCCTAAAAGACGAGTCTGCGACAAAAGAGATGATCGAAGAAAAAGTAAAAGCATTGACAGAAGCAAGCCATAAGATGGCAGAGCAGGCTTATGCTAAAGATCAGGGAGAAGGTGCGCCGGCTGATGCTAAAAAAGCGGATGACGACGTTATCGACGCTGAGATCGAGTAATCGAATCAAAGAAGGGAAGTTTCCCTTCTTTCTCTCTACCCCCCCAATTTGCCAGAACTTATTCTTGAAAAATCCCAAAAACTACACACTAACATCAAACTTTAACATTATAGATCAAAAAAAACTCGGGAACTCTCCTTTCTTATGTTAATATATTGCATAACTTCAAAAAGGTAATTTATGAATTTGACAAGATTTTTAGGTTTGTGTCTTTTGCCATTGGCTTTATTGGCAGGCCCGTTGCATGATGCAGTTGAAAGTGGAGATATAGAGGCGGTCAAAAGCCTGATAGACAAAGGTGCTGATATCAATGAGCAAAATGAAGAGTATAAGCAGACACCTCTTCAAATAGCCGCCTACAATGAACAGCCAAACATGGTGAAACTTTTTATTGTCTCAGGTGCGGATGTCAATCTGCAGATGAAAAACGGTCAAACGGCTTTGCATATCTCTTCTTTTTACGGAGATCTGAAGTCGATGTCTTTTCTTCTTCGTGCCAATGCAAAGGTCAATGTCAAAGGCAATGACGGTATCACACCGCTTCACCGTGCAGCCGAAGGCGGTGATGTGGAAGCGATCAAGATGCTGCTGGCAAACGGTGCCAACATCAACGCCAGAGCAAACGACTATTCGACTCCCTTACACGTCGCGGCCTATATCGGGAACACAAAAGCGACAGAACTACTGGTCCAAGAAGGTGCTGATCTGAAAGCTAAGAATGCCGAAGGAAAGACACCGCTTGAAGAGGCAAAAAGTGCCGAAGAGATCAAGACGATAGAGACACTTGAAGCGATAGCTCCGAGATAAAACAGCCTTTCCCGTCTGAGACGGGGGACGGCATCTTCTGAACGCAACTTTTTCCCTTTCTTCCGATTTGGATATAATTACCCCACATAAACAATTAAAAGAGACAACTTATGGAAAATTTTTTAGCCACAGCAAAAGCCTCATCACGCGTCTTCTCATCTTTAGGCGGTGCGGATAAGAACCGTATTCTGCATGAGATGGCTGATGCGCTTGAAGCGAATATGACTGCTATCATCGAAGCCAACAAGCTTGATATGGCAGATGCCGATAAAAACGATCTGACGTCAGCCTTGAAAGACAGACTCCTTTTGGACGAGAGCCGTGTCAAAGGTATGGCGACGAGCGTAAGAGAGATCTCTGCTCTGAAAGAACCGGTAGGGCGTGTGCTTGACGGCTGGGTTCTTGACAACGGTATCAAAATAGAGAAGGTCACGGTGCCTATCGGTGTCATCGGCATCATCTATGAATCCCGTCCGAATGTCACTTCGGACACAGCGGCTCTTTGTTTTAAAAGCTCGAACATCTGTATTCTTAAAGGCGGCAAAGAGGCAGAAAACTCGAATAAAGCTATCGCCAAGATCCTCAAAGACGTTCTTGTCAAAAACGACCTTCCGGATGCGCTTATTTCGCTTCTTCCGGATTCCTCACGTGAGGGCGTTGCCAAACTTATCAAGATGGACAAGTATGTGGATCTCATCGTCCCGCGCGGTGGGGAAGGGCTTATCCATTATGTCTGTGACAACGCTTCTGTACCCGTTGTCAAACATGACAAGGGACAATGCCATACCTACATCGACAAAGATGCGCAGACGGAGATGGCAATAGAGATCGCCATCAATGCCAAGACACACAGACCGGGTGTATGTAACGCAATGGAAACGCTTTTGGTGGATGAGGCTATCGCTGCCGAACTGCTTCCAAAACTGAAGACAGCTTTTGATGCAAAAAACACACAGCTAAAAGGGTGTGATAAGACGGAAAAGATCATTACTGTCGAACATGCCGGAGAGGCAGAGTTTCACACGGAGTATTTGGAGAACATCCTGAACATCCGCGTTGTCAACGGTGTGGATGAAGCCGTCGATCACATCATGACCTACGGTTCGGGACACTCTGAAGCAATCATCACGGAGAACTACACGGCGGCAGAGACTTTCTTGAATGCTGTCGATGCAGCCGCGGTCTACGTCAATGCCTCAACGCGTTTTACCGACGGGGGTGCTTTCGGTTTCGGAGCGGAAGTCGGTATCAGCACGAACAAACTTCATGTCAGAGGGCCTATGGGAATCGAAGGTCTGACGACCTACAAGTTCAAACTCTACGGTTCAGGCCAAGTACGTTCTTGAGTGTCTTAAAGATCGAAGGCCTTGATTTCGGCTATAGCAAAGAGAACCTTCTCTACAGGGATTTTTCTCTTGAACTTGAAAAAGGAGAGATAAAGAGTGTCGTCGGCCCGAGCGGTTCAGGCAAAAGCACACTTTTCGAGCTCATCGTCGGCAATCTGAAACCGATCAATGGCTCGATACGTTCAGGCCGTGTCTCTCAGGTCTTTCAAGACCCGTACAGCTCTTTTCACAACTCCTACTCTATTATCAACCAGATAGAAGACGTAGCCCCGCTTGACGGGCTTGACGGTTTTTTGGAGGAGATGGGAATGGATAAGGCGCTTTTGTATAAAAAGCCTTATGAGCTTTCAGGAGGTCAGCTGCAGCGCTGTTCCATCGTCAGAGCGCTTTTGATGAAGCCTGAGCTTCTTTTATTGGATGAGCCGACATCGGCTTTGGATAATGTTATTCAGCTGGATGTGATGAAGTTACTGCTTAAGCATCTAGACAAGGTGGCCATGCTTTTGATTACGCATGAGCTTGAATTAGCACAATGGTGCTCAGACGAGATAATAGAGTTACAATGATATTATATATACACGGATTCGCCTCTTGCGGTGATTCAAACAAGACACGCCTGCTCAAAGAGCACTTTAACAATGTCATCTCACCAGATGTCCCTGTCGATCCCGACGAAGCGATTTCGTTTTTACAAAAGACAATCGTGGACAATGATGTCTCACTCATCATCGGTTCTTCATTGGGCGGGTTTTATGCCGCCTATCTGGCCGAGAAGTTTCAGATCAAGGCAGTCCTTCTCAATCCTTCAACCCAGCCGTTCCTCACCCTGGCTCCGTATGTAGGAACGAATGAGTTCTTCTGCAGCGGAGAGACTTTTCAATGGACGAAAGAACATATCACAAAACTTTTCAGCTATGCGGTCTCAAAAGACAGTATCAAGGCGCCTGTTCTCGTCCTGCTTCAAAAAGGGGATGAAGTCTTGGACTACAGCAAGGCTGAAGAGGTTTATAAGGATTACAAGGTGATCGTCCAAGAAGGCGGGAATCACCGGTTTGAAAATCTGAATGAGTATATTGGGATTATTGCGGAATTTATAGGTTAAGTTTGAGGAGAACAATAGTTATACGACTAGTGTAAGTTATTGCGCTCCTCGTAGTTGTTAGTCAACTTGTTTCTTCTTTTTAACACCAAACAACTTTAATATTTTCACTATCATATTCATAATAGGATGATTAACCCTCATAAATTTTACTGCATATTCATTAGCTTCTTTTTCTTGATCTGTGTCTTGTCCAAGAGTATGTCTGTGGAAATGGTGTCCTAACTCATGGTAAAGAGTATGCTCAGTTCTTACTAAATCCATCCACTTCCAGATGAAGCTATCGGCTTCATCTCTTTCCCATACTAACTTAACGTAGGACAATATTGGTGTGTATGTACCACTATAGGTATAGTCTTCATTATAAGGGATGACATAAATTCTATCAATTTCTTCCACATCTTCTTTTGGAACAATGGAAAACCATTCATTGAGTTTATTCTCAATAAAATCTATATTCTCAAACTCATTTAATATATACACATTTATTCCATGTATGTTATACAATGTGTAATCATTGAGAGTAAAAGCTGTAATTGAATTTAAACATTGCTTGACAGCTCTAGTGCAACCTCTTTCAATAATTGCTTTAGCAGTTTTTTGACAAGCTTCTTCATTTATATCATTGATTAAAGATACTATCCCTGTTAATAATCTCATTTGATTTTTATTGTCAATTTTCGACCAATCATGGGGTAAAATAGCTTCAATTAATGGTGTTAGGGCAGATTCTCCTATTTGATATAGTTCCTTGGAGTTTTTGTAAATTTCTTCATTCACATTTTGAACAAGGCTTCCCATCAATGCTTTAACAATTTGTTTAGGTTCTCTTACTGCTTCTATAGTAATATCCTTAATTGGTGACTAACAATTTAATATCTAAATATTATATGTAATACGTACTTAAAGTCCATGATACTTCTATCTTCTTCGCTTGCCTTTTTCACGGTCGAAGAAAGTAAGGCAGAGTCAAATTAAAAGTATTTAGATACATACAATATTTGTAAAAACATATGTCATAGCATAAGACACTAGAGCTCAAGAATGAAGGACAAGTAAATCTATGTTTTGGTAAAATAATTTTTTTAAATTATTTGAGTACTTGATTGCGATAGGTGTCACTGTACTCAGATAAGTAAAATATCTTATTTGGTAGAGAATAGTCAATATAAAGGTGTTAATAATGAATTTAGCCGACAAAGTATTAGCGGTAAACAATGATCTCCCGATACGTACGGATCTGCCGGTACACAGCGGTAAGGTGCGTTCTGTCTACTGGTTGACAGAGGATGACAGCAAACGTCTGATAAAAGAAAAAGGGTATGATGTACCGCTTGATACGCCTTTGGCAATAATGGTCATCAGTGACCGTATCTCTGCCTTTGACTGTATTTGGAAGGGTGAAGGAAATATGCAGGGTGTACCGGGTAAGGGGGCTTCTCTAAATGCTATCTCTAACCATTGGTTCAAGCTGTTTAAAGAGCAGGGGCTTGCCGACAGCCATATCCTTGATATCCCGCATCCCTTTGTCTGGATAGTACAAAAAGCCAAGCCTGTGATGATCGAAGCGATCTGCCGTCAGTACATCACGGGTTCGATGTGGCGCTCATACGAAAAAGGCGAACGCGAGTTTTGCGGTATTGAACTTCCGGACGGTCTGGGCAAAGACTCTAGATTACCGGAACTGCTGCAGACACCTTCTACCAAGGGGATCTTAAAAGGTATTCCGGGTGTGCCGGAAGTCGATGATGTCAACATCACGCGTAAAGATATCGAAGACAATTACGAAGCCTTTAATTTCAGATCACTTGATGATATCGCATTGTATGAGAAACTGTTGACTGAAGGCTTTGATCTGATCTCAAAAGAACTTGCCAAGATCGATCAGATCTTTGTCGATACGAAGTTTGAGTTTGGCTATGTCAAAGACACCGAGGGCAATGACAAACTGATCTATATGGATGAAGTAGGAACACCTGATTCCTCACGCATCTGGGATGGAAAAGAGTATAGAGAAGGCCGTGTAGTGGAAAACTCAAAAGAAGGGTTCCGCCAGTTATTGCTAAATCATTTCCCTGACCCGGATATCTTGCTGAACAAGTCACGTATGAGCGAGCGTGAAGCCTTGGCCCGCGACAACTTTCTGCCGACAGAAGTCTTGATGAGTGTCTCAAAGACCTATACGGACATCGCAGAGAAGATCACAGGTGAAAAAATAGTACTTTCTGATAATCCCAAAGCAGAGATCATTGCTATCTTACGTGAGCAGTATCAGCTTATCGACTAAAACCTCGGGGTGTGAGAGTTTATGAAAAGATAAACTTGATCCCCATAAAACCGATCCCCGCAAAGAGCACCGTGCCAAAAAGATTAAGCGCCATATTCAATGCGGCAGCTCCGTAATGCCCTGTGTGCATCAGCATGAAACTGTCAAGTGCAAAAGTGGAGTAGGTCGTCAGTGCACCGAGTATTCCCGTAGTGATAAAGGTGTAAATTCTTGTGTCATGAGAGAAGATGGCAGTTACACTGAACAGACCGAACATAATACCGATGATAAGACTTCCCAAAAGGTTTACGAACAAGATACCGTAGGGAAGGGTATGCGGATAGTTATGGGAGATATAGTTGTTGATCATGTAGCGCAGTGTCGCGCCGATAAAACCGCCGCTACCGACAGCCAAGAATGTTAGCATGTTCATCATATATCTCCTGCATTTTTACCTGTGTATTGTTTAACCACTCTTTATCCTCCGGGTCTGCTGTAAAAGCATCCAAAAAGACGACATGCAGCATTTTGAAAGGATAAAACTCTTTTCGTCCCGAATCAAAGGTACTGGATGTCCCGACAAGGACGACGGGCTGTACCTTGAGTCCGAGTTTGTTGGCGACCATCTGGGCACCCGGTTTGAACTTGCGCATCCTGAAGTCTTTTGAACGTGTCCCTTCCGGAAAGATAGTCACGACACGCCCTGCATCTATCCTGTCTTTACAATCTTTGATAAGGGTGATAAGAGCTGTCTTGCTTTCACGCTGAAGCGGGATGTCATTAGGAAGTTTCACACCAAGCCCCAAAAAAGGCATGTCGAAAAGTTCCTGTTTGGCTACCCAGGCAAGATTGGCTTTGGTCACGCCTTCAAGAAGCGGGATATCGACACCGCTTTGGTGGTTGACCAGTATCATCTTTGCCTCTGGGTCTTCCTGTCCAAAGACTTTTATCTTGTAAAAAAGGCCTTTATTGACGATTGCCGAGCTTAGTTTGACACCAAAGGGTTTAGGAAGCAGTTTAAAAAAGAAAATGAGAAAACTGACTGCCATGAAGATGACCGCTGCAGCATAATAGAAACTAATTTTTGCAAAGGTTTTCATCTTTGACCCATCCTATCTGGTTGTTTTTCATGCGTATCTTTGTAAATCCCTGCGCCCTGCCTAAGGATTCTGTCGTAAAGCGGTAAGGGACCTGTTCGAATATCGTACCATTGCTGACCGGCAGGAGGTAGATGTTGGAATCTTCAGTGATACAGACGTGTTCGATAGGAACAGCCAGTCTTGCTATGACAAATAATGGAAGGATGAAGATGATGAGATAGGCCTTCTTGCGTCTTACGACAAAGAGGGAAAGACCCATAAGAGAGACGATAGCGGCAAGGACTATCTTCTTAAAGGCATGGGTGTTCTGTGTCGGTGCAAGGTCTGTCTGTGTACTGACGCGGTCGTTCTCTACGATGATAGGGATGACGACGTCTTTAAAGTGACGCGTATCAAGATTGAAATAAGAGAACTTCAGCTCATTGAGCTGTTTGGAGACAACGGCATAATAGGTAAAGTTGGAATAGGGAAAATCCTCTTCATAAGCATCGATCCCCTCTTTGGTCGCTTCTTTTAGCGTAAAGTCTTTAAGGTTCGCCATCTTGGCTTCTGCGGAGAAAACGACGATATTGTGCTGGTTGTCATACTGGGAAGTCTTGTACTCGAGTACTTTGAAGGCGGTCCCAAGAACAGATGAAAAGTCTCTTTCAGGGTTAAGACGTACCGTTTCGATCATCTCTCCGGCCAGGGTCTCTTTTAGTCCCTCACTGTCGTCGTCAAGGAGGAGCGAAGTAGAGACATCCGGAGTCCTAACACGGTTTCCGGTGACTTGAAAATAAAAGGTGTCATAGAGGTACGGAGGTTCTTCTCTTCTTACAGGCTCTTCAGAAAGGAGCTCGACGCCAACAGCATTAGAGAATGCATAGCTTAGACTTTTATAGTCTTCTTTGGCTGAGAGCGCCTTGATCGTCAGGGTGAAGATCTGGCCTTTAAAAAGTTTTGTCGGAAGTTCGTAATAGGACTGGTAGAGGATCTTGGCCTGTATCTCTTCTTCTTGTTCGCTCTCTTGGGCGACACTGTCTTCAGGAAACGATGCCTGGATCTGGACATTTATCAGAACAAGAGATAAGAATAAAAGAAGAAAATAGCGCATTTACGCAAAGAACCCTTCGATCATTTTGACACCGTCATCGGAACCGAGGATGCTTTCCATCGCACGTTCAGGGTGAGGCATAAGACCAAAGACGTTTTTATCTTTGTTACATACACCGGCAATAGCATCAACAGAACCGTTAGGGTTGGAGATGTTTCCGTTGTGGTCACAGTAGTGAAGAAGGACCTGCTCATTGTCATAGAGTTCTTTTCTTCCCTCTTCATCGATATAGTAGTTCCCGTCATGGTGTGCGATCGGGATGTTGACGACATCATTGATAGAAAGCTTGCGTAAAAAGTCGTTTGTATTGCTCGCAACACGCAAATGGTGATGCTTTGATATAAAGTGAAGCCCTTCATTGCGTTTAAGTGCTCCAGGCAGCAGGCGTGACTCTGTCAGGACCTGAAAACCGTTACAGATACCAAGTACCTTGCCGCCTTTGGACGCGTGTGCTGCAACTGCTTCCATGACTGGTGAAAAACGTGCGATAGCACCTGAACGCAGGTAGTCTCCGTATGAGAAACCGCCGGCTACGACGACAAGGTCCGTATTGGCTGCGAATGAGGTCTCTTTATGCCAGACGATCTCTACCTCGGCGCCGAGTCTTTCAAAGGCATACTTTGTATCGTACTCACAGTTTGTCCCCGGGAATTGAACAACACTGACTTTCATGAGATCAGCTCGATTTCATAATCTTCGATAACCGTGTTTGCAAGAAGTGCTTCACACATCTCTGTCACTTCTTTTTTAGCAGCAGCTTCATCTGTAGAGCTCAGTGTCAAGACGATCTGTTTACCAACACGAACATCTTGGACGCCGTCAAATTTTAGTGAATCAAGGGCATGATGAACCGCTTTTCCTTGAGAATCCAGTACGCCTGCTTTTAGTGATACGTTTACAATTGCTTTCAATATGTTTCCTTAATATTAGATTTTTTGCTTTTCTCTATTTAACGAGAGTTCTTTCTACTGCTTGTTCATAACCTGCTGTGATTCTACCTAAGCCTGGCTGAAGTCTGCTTATGTCCACTTTTAGCGTCCTTTCATGATCTGCAGCGCTTTGGTGATGCCTACTGCTTCTTTAAGCTGAAGATCTTTGTTCAAGTCCTCTTCGGTGATGATGTTTTTGTCTTTCTTGACTTCTTCTTTTGGCTTCTCACCGTTAACCTTGGCAAGCTCACCCTCAAGGTGCTTTTTAAGATCAGCTTCTTTGATCGAGTATTCGTTCTCATAGGTCTTGACCTCTCCCAGGTGGACGATGACGTCAGGTGTTACACCGACAGCCTGAATAGTACGGCCGCTTGGAAGATAGTAGCGTGCTATGGTAAGTTTGATAGCCTCGTCTTCTGTGATAGGAAGGATGACCTGTACCGATCCCTTACCGAAAGTGTTCTCTCCGACGATAACGGCACGTTTATGGTCTTGAAGCGCACCGGACACGATCTCGGATGCAGATGCAGAACCTTCATTTACGAGGACAACGACGGGGACTTTCGAAAAGGTACCGGCTGAAGTCGCATTATAGGTCTTCTCTTCTTCTTTGTCGCGTCCTTTTTGAGAGACGATGATACCTTTTTCAACAAACAGGTCGACGAGTCCGACTGCCTGGTCTAAAAGGCCGCCCGGGTTGTTTCGAAGGTCAAGGATGACACCTTTGCCTTTGTTGGCAGGTTTGTTCAGCTCTTTTTCAACACCTTCGACGACTTTCTTGTCAAAACTTGTGACACGCAGATAGAGGATGTCATCGCTGATGCTTTTTGCATAGACGGACTGGATCTCGATGATGTCGCGGATGATGTCTATACTTAAAGGCTTGGATTCACTTTTACGCACGATAGTAAGGTTTATCGGTGTGCCTTTCTTCCCGCGCATGATACTGACGGCATCGTCTATCGTCATATTCAGAGTCGACTTGTCATTGATCTTAAGGATGATATCGGCTGCTTTAAGGCCTGCCTTGTCTGCCGGAGTGCCTTCAATAGGTGCGATGACCGTAAGTGCACCGTCTTTGATACCAACGGTGATGCCAAGTCCGCCAAACTCGCCGTCTGTCTGTATGCGCATACTCTCAAAGTGCTTTGCATTCAAGAATGTCGAGTGGGCGTCAAGGTTTGAGAGCATACCGCTTAGAGCCTTGTCCATAAGTTCTTCGATGGTAACAGGGTCTACATTATATTTCTCAACCAGTCCGAGAACTTTGGTGAACTTTGCAAGCGACTGCAGACGGGATGTCTGGATAGACGCTTCATCTTCTCTTACAGCCTCTTTGCCAAAAGATGGCGAGGTAAAGAGTAGGACACCTGTCAGTGTTGTCAGGACAAAACCGAAGGTAATGAATTTTTGTTTTTTCATAAGGCTCTCATTTGGCTTGGGATTCAAATTTAAAAGAGAGATTATAGTCAAAAATCACTGAAAACTATATTATGTAGTGTTTTGGAAGAAAAACCGATGTTAATAATCGAGACAAAAAAATCATACTTGACAGTATGTGACTAAAGATGTATAATGACATGACTATAAAGGATACTCTCTTTTGTATGGTGCGAAAGCATCAGAAAAGTGCTAAAATAGATTAAAAGGAATCATTATGAAGAATATTTTTGAAAAACTTACCCATCAGATGACAGAAGCGATTGAGTCGGCGATCTCTCTGGCTTTGCACAATCAGAACGCAGAGGTAGAGACAAGCCACTTCTTGTGGGCTCAGCTTACAAACTCCTCTTCGGTACTGTCACAGCTGTTCAACAAGATGAACATCGATAAGACGGCGATTGAGCTTGATATAAAAAGCCATGCGAACAAATTGCCGAAAAGTTCGCAGCTGACGAAAGAGAACATCCGGCTTTCACGCGGTTTTGCGGAGTCACTCGAAGCGGCTCAGGCCTGGATGGTCCAAAACGGCGATAATTTTATCGCTGTAGACGCATGGCTGCAGGCGAACATCAAGAAGGAGCCTTTAAAATCTATTCTCGGGAAATATGTGGATCTTGTCGACTTCTCGAAAAACCTTGAAGGGATGCGGGGCGGACAAAAGATCGAATCCCAAAATGCGGATGAGACGCTAGAGAGTCTTGCCAAGTACGGGATCGACCTGACGGCAGCTGCCGGAGAAGGGAAACTCTCTCCTGTAATCGGAAGGGATGAAGAGATCAACAGGATGATGCAGATACTTATCCGTCAAAGCAAGAACAATCCTATTCTTTTAGGTGAACCGGGTGTCGGAAAAACGGCTTTGGCCGAAGGTCTTGCCCAAAGGATCTATCATAAAGAAGTGCCTTTAAGCCTGCAAAACAAGCGTCTTATCGCTCTGGATATGAACGCACTGATCGCAGGTGCAAAATACAGAGGCGAGTTTGAAGAGCGTTTGAAAGCCGTGATCGACGAGGTAAAGAAAAGCGGAAATGTCATCCTCTTTATCGATGAGATACATACCATTGTCGGAGCAGGTGCGAGTGAAGGGAGCATGGATGCGGCGAACATCCTTAAACCGGCGCTTGCCCGCGGTGAACTCCATACTATCGGTGCGACGACACTGAAGGAGTACCGTAAGCATTTTGAAAAAGATACGGCCCTGCAAAGGCGTTTTCAGCCGGTAGATGTGCCTGAACCGAGTGTGAATCAGACCCTGCAGATCCTGCGCGGACTGAAAGAACGTCTGGAGACGCACCACAATGTAAGCATCACGGATTCGGCACTTGTCGCGGCTGCGAAACTGTCGGAGCGTTATATTGCCGACCGTTTCTTGCCGGATAAGGCGATCGACCTTATTGACGAGGCTTCGGCTGAGCTGAAGATGCAGATAGAATCAGAACCGCATGTCCTCTCGCAGGTAAAACGCCTGATCTCGGAACTTCAGGTCGAAAAAGAAGCCTTGAAGATGGAAGAGAGTGTGTCCAACACCAAGCGTATCGGCGAGGTGGAAAAAGAGCTGGCCGATGCCCAGGAAAAACAGCGTAGTCTGACATCAAAATTTGAGAATGAGAAAGCGGTCTTTGACAAGATCTCACAGATTAAAAATGAGATCGAGACCAAGAAACGAGAAGCAGAAACGGCCAAGCAGAGCGGCGAGTTTAACAAGGCTGCCGAGATCGAATACGGCGATATCCCGCGGCTTCAAAAAGAGGAGCTGGCACAGCAGGATATCTGGAGCAAGATGCAGGCGGAGGGAACACTTCTTAGAAACTCAGTGGATGAGAATGCGATTGCCTCGGTCGTGAGCAAATGGACAAAGATACCTATCCAAAAGATGCTTCAGGGTGAAAAAGAGAAGATATTGCACATCAAAGATGAGCTGGACAAAGAGGTCATCGGACAGGAAAAAGCGACCTTTGCGATCTCTCGTGCCATCAAGCGGAACAAGGCCGGACTGTCGGATAAAGACAGACCTATAGGATCCTTCCTCTTCCTGGGACCGACGGGGGTCGGTAAGACACAAACGGCCAAGACATTGGCAAAGTTCTTATTCGACTCGGAAGAGGCAATGGTACGTATCGACATGAGTGAGTACATGGAGAAGCATGCTGTTTCGCGTCTGGTCGGAGCGCCTCCGGGGTATGTAGGGTATGATGAAGGCGGTCAGCTGACCGAAGCTGTCAGAAGAAAACCGTATTCGGTGATCTTGCTGGATGAAATAGAAAAAGCGCATCCTGATGTCTTTAATATCCTTCTTCAGGTCCTTGATGACGGGCGTCTGACGGACAACAAGGGTGTGGTCGTCGATTTTACGAATACCATTATCATTCTGACTTCGAATATCGCTTCAGACAAGATCATGGAGGGTGCCGGTGACGAGGTCGTATTGGCCGAGCTTAAATCACACTTCAAGCCGGAGTTCCTGAACCGTCTTGATGATATGGTCGTGTTCAATCCTCTGGGACTGGAGCAGATCAAAGGCATCGTTGAGCTTTTCTTTGCGGATATACAGGAAAAGGTCCAGGAAAAGAACATCATCCTGAACCTTAGCGATGATGCCAAAGCTCTTATCGCCAAATCCGGATTTGATCCGGTCTATGGTGCGCGGCCGTTGAAACGTGCCTTGTATGAGATGGTCGAAGACAAATTGGCTGATCTGATCCTAAGCGGTGAGATCGATGAAGGTTCGCGTGTCGATTTTGATGCAAAAGACGATGAGTTTATTGTCAATATTGGCTGATCGTTAAGGTAGTGTGTCTATAATATGCTCATGAAAATATTATTATTTATCTTTACCTTCTCTTTGGGTGTTTTTGCCTGTACGGGTGACTGTCTGACCTGTCATCCAAACCTGGTGCCGACCATAGAAGAGGATAACCGTCATAAACCGATGCTCACCTGCATCAACTGCCATTCTCCTGATCCGAATAAGATGGCAGACTGCGGTGCGGACTGTTTTGCCTGCCATCCTATTTCCAAGATCAACGGTCTTGGTATAAAAGAGCATAATATCATTCAGGAGTGCAGGGATTGTCATGTAAAACTGAAGAAAGAGCTTTTCGGGATAGCCGTGAAGGGTGAGTCTACGTTAAAAGATACTCTCTTTAATCTAGACTAGAAAAAGCTGTCCCCAACTCCTCTTTGCTATGAACTCCTTGCAGACGTTCAAACTCTTTTCACTTTTTAAACAGTATGAAGGTCGGAAGACCTGTCACCCCGTATTTCTTAAAGAGGAACTTCTTTCTCACCTTGTCCAGGTCTGAGCCTATCTCATAGATACGAAGGTGGTCAAAGTCCTGTCTGACTTCTTCAAGTACCGGTCTTTGGCGCTTGCAGGCTTGGCACCATGAAGCCGAGAAATAAAGCACAATGTTTTCTTCTTTTTGCAGAGCATCTTCGATCTGCGTATTCACTCCCTGGGAGAGATAGAGAAAGGCACCCAATGTGGATAGAAGCATAAGTGATGAGATAATAAGGGTCATTTTTGCAGTTGTCATGATAGATTCCTAAGTATTATGAGGTTCTGGCCCTGAAAGCAGATACAGTACAGGCCATCTTTATACGTATAAAAGCTTTTCAGCCTTGTCCAGATGTTTGATCATCTGCTCTAAGAACCTTTGGGCATGCGACAATATCTCTTCGGTCTGCTTGATCGGTTCTATCTCTTTGGCAAGAGCCTTATCGACAGCCTTGGTCAGTCCATGTTTGGTAAAGTTCAATAGATTCTCATCGCCTTTGTCTTTGACCGAGCGGAAGAGGTCTGTGATGTTGTGCGTCATCTTGTTGATAGGTTCGCTCAATGATGAGCCTTCATTGAGTCCGGCCATGAAATTGTCAATATTGGGCTGGGCGATCTTTAAAAAAGTCTCTATCTCTTTTTTGTCCTGGGCATCAATACCGTTTCCTTCATAATGGAAGGAAAAGGATTCGGTTGAAGAGAAGGCAAAGGATTTCCCTTTCTCATTGGAACTGTATTCCAAAGATTTCTCATTATTAAAGTCAAGCGAGATCCTGTCTCCGCTGCTGGTCTTGATATCAATGGAGAGTGCATGCTGAGAGTAGGCACTCAAGGCTGTGTTTACATTCATAATGGACTCTTTTCAGTTTATCTGCAGGTAAATCGGCAGTTTCTATAAAAGATCAAGCCTACCGGCTGACCATCCTAAGTTCCAGACTTTCATTAATAAAGATATGGCTCAGATAGATGACAAACAAGAGCGGAAAGAAAATCCCTACAAAGGGTATCAAGGTCAGAAGGTACATCAAAAAGGTACGAAGACGGATCTG
>JBFEIF010000013.1:0-36856 GCA_041553795.1 Sulfurimonadaceae bacterium | reverse complement strand
TTTGTCCCTGCGGGTCCGATGCCCTCAGGGATCAGCAATGCCGAAAAAGCGAAAGTCCGTCAGGAGTTTGCCCAGGGAAAAGTCAGCGAAGATGCTCTGCTTAAAGTAGAGTCTGCTTCCTACCACAGCAGCGGTACCTGTACGTTTTACGGTACGGCAAATTCGAATCAGATGCTGCTGGAGATGATGGGGCTTCAGCTTCCAAACAGTTCCTTTGTCAATACAAACACACCGCTGCGTGAGTCTTTGACCGAACATGCGGCCAAGACAATAATGAATATGACGGATCCGAGCGGGAACTATAAGCCTATCGCAGAGATCATCGACGAAAGAAGTTTTGTCAATGCTATCGTCGGATTGATGGCAACGGGCGGTTCGACCAACCACACCATCCATATCATTGCTATGGCTAGAGCTGCAGGCATTGTCCTGAACTGGGATGACTTCGATGCCATCTCCAAAGTGACACCGCTGCTGTGCAAGATGTATCCAAACGGTCAGGCAGATGTCAACCACTTTAGAGAGGCAGGCGGAATGAGTGTCGTGATCTCCGAGCTTCTTGAAGCCGGTCTTGTCCATAAGGATGTCGAGACTGTCGTCGGCAAAGGACTGGAGCGTTATATAGCCGAACCCAGCCTTGTCAGCGGCCGTTTGAGTTTTGAATCGGGAGCCAAGACTTCACGTGATGCGAATGTCGTCTCAAGTATTGAGAAGCCCTTCAGCCCTGAAGGCGGGCTCAAACTTCTCAGTGGAAACCTCGGACGCAGTGTCATCAAGACTTCCGCACTCAAACCGGAGCAGTTTTTTATCGAAGCGGAAGCGATCGTCTTTGAGTCCCAAGAAGCCCTGCAAAGCGCCTTTAAAAAGGGCGAACTTGAAAAAGACTTTATCGCAGTCGTACGTTACCAGGGTCCCAAGGCAAACGGTATGCCTGAACTGCACGGCCTGATGCCGCCTTTGGGCGTACTTCAGGATAAAGGTTTTAAGGTCGCTATCATCACGGACGGAAGGATGTCGGGTGCTTCGGGCAAAGTCCCTTCGGCTATCCATCTTTCTCCTGAGGCGCTCGACGGCGGTATGCTGGCAAAGGTCAATACCGGTGATAGGATCCGTTTTGATGCGGCACAAGGCGAGATCACGCTTCTTGTCGATGAAAAAGAATTGGCAGAGCGCTCGGCCGGTTCGCCTGATCTAAGCACCAATACCTACGGTTTCGGAAGAGAACTCTTTGTCACTGTCCGCCAGAATGTAGGGTCTGCGGAAGAGGGTGCAAGTATCTTTGATATCAGCGGAAAGGAAAGGGCATGACAGCTAAAGAAGTGATGGAAGTATCGCCGATAGTCCCGGTGATCGCACTGGAGAGTGCTGATGATGCATTGGAGCTTGCACAGGCGCTTTTGGAGGGTGGTATCGGTGTCATGGAGATCACACTTCGTACCGAAGCGGGTCTAAAATCGATCGAGGCTATCTCAAAGGGAATGCCTCAGATGCGTGTCGGTGCGGGAACGGTACTGAATGCCGATGATTTCAAAAAGGCTGTCGAACATGGTGCCCAGTTTGTCTTCAGTCCGGGTATCAGTGAAGAGCTTATGCAGACATCAAAGGAACTAGGTATAGCTCTTATCCCCGGTGTGGCTACGGCTTCGGAAGTTATGCTGGCAAAGAACCGGGGGTTTGAGCACTGCAAGCTCTTTCCTGCGACTTTGGCCGGCGGAGTCGAGGCGCTTAAGGCCTTTAGCGGACCTTTTGCTTCGATGCGTTTTTGCCCGACAGGCGGTGTGAACCTGGATAATCTCAATGCGTTTCTTGCGCTAAAGAACGTGCTCTGCGTCGGCGGGACATGGATCGTTCCCAAAGACGCGATAGCACAAAAGGATTTTAAGAAGATCACGAGGCTCTGCAAAGAGGCCTTGGAAAGTATTGCATAGAGATTTATTAAGCTTAAATATATTGCATTTTTATTATTATTAACAAATGTTAACAAATGGATGAACTATGACAGAACATTTCTATCTTGCCAGACAGACGATTTTAGATAACAATGATGCTATCATTGGATATGAACTTCTTTACAGAGACAGTGAAGAGCAGACAAATATCGATAATCCACGTCATGCTACAGCAGCGGTATTGGTCAATGTCCTGAACCAGTCTGGTTTGAAAAGTATTGTGGGCAGCCATCTTGCTTTTATCAATGTCGATGACTCTTTTTTACGACATGATTTTATCGAGTCTATTCCTTCTGAGACCTTTGTCTTTGAGTTGACGGCGACCAGTCCAATGGATAAGAAGTCGATCGAACGTATAGAACGCCTTCACAAGAAGAACTATCGCTTCAGTCTGGACCTTGACTCGTACAAGAAGATGGAGATACTGAAAGAGGTTTTGCCGTTTATCTCTTGTGTCAAGATCGATTCCAGCAGTTTTGAGATCGAGTTTGTGAAGGCCTTCATTAATGAGTTTAAAAACTCCAGGATAACTTTTATCGCTTCAAGGGTCGAAGATAATGATACCTTTCTCAAATATAAAGAAGCCGGGTGTGATGCTTATCAGGGCTACTTTTTCTCAAAACCCACTATCATCAAAGATAAAAAACTAGACGGTAATCATCTGACACTTTTTAAACTGTGCAACACGATACAGTCAGGTGCTTCGATATCTGAGATAGTTCAGGAGTTTGAGAAAAATCCCTCCCTGACGCTTCAGCTTTTGCAGTTTATAAACTCGGGAGCATTCCATTTTCGATCCCGCATCTCATCTGTCCATCAGGTCATCACTCTCTTGGGAAGGAATGCTCTGGTCCAATGGCTTATGCTTTTGTTGTATTCTAAAAGTTTTGGCAATAAGACACGGTTTCAAAACCCGCTTATCCTGATGGTCAAACAGCGTACCGAGATCATGGTGAACCTTATGAAGATGATCAAACAGAGCTCTTCTCAGACACAGCAGAGCGAGGCCTATTTTGTCGGAATACTCTCTTTGATGGATACCTTGATGCATGTGCCTCTGCATGATGTCCTGAATGAACTGTATGTCGATGAGAAGGTGCGTGATGCACTCTTTAATCAGTCGGGATTTTTAGGAGAGCTCTATGCTGTAGCCCTGGCGGTAGAGACTTTTAATACGGATCTTATAGACAATTTTATCCACAATAACAAACTGGATAAGGCTGCTTTTGAGAAGATGATTATCGAGGTCTTTAAAAACACAGTCACGATGGAAACAGATCCAGACTCTGAATGATCCCGTCGATTCCCAAACCGATCTTTTCATCGAGGTTGATACAGTCTTTTTGAAGATGGAAGGGAGCGAGTAAAGGGTGGTCTTTTAGGTACAATGGGGAATCCAGGTCGGCCATAGTGATGTTCTCTTGAGAGAGACCGAGACCCACTGCAGCCAATAAACTGATGGGACCTTCAAGCATCGAGCCTATCATGCAGCTCTTTCCATAGGCCTTTGCCAAATCCGAGATCTTCAGTGCCTCATGTATACCACCGCTTTTCATGAGTTTGATATTCAACATGTCGACCGCATCCGCTTCGAGCAGTTTTCTGGCATCTTCCAGGGTGAAGACCGATTCATCCGCCAGGACCGGAACGATCTTCTTATCTTTCAATGCCTTCATCGAAATGATATCCTTGGCAGCAAAGGGCTGTTCTATACACTCTATATTATCGGTCCTGACGGCATCAAGCATCTTTAGACAGTTGTCAAACTGTAATGACTGGTTTGGGTCGAGGCGAAGTCTGACATGTTCAGGAAGGACTTCATTGATCAAGATGAGTCTTTGGATGTTTTTTGATACATCATCATCGAGTTTGATCTTTAATGTCTCAAACCCTGCTTCTACAGTATCTATGGTGTTTTTTTGCATAACAGAAGCTTCAGATACAGAGATGGTAAGGTCTGTCCTCAATATCGATCCCGATGCACCTAAAAAGGAGTAGAGAGCTTTTCCTGCTTCTTTGGAAAGAAGGTCATAAAGGGCGATGTCGAGGCAGGCCTTGGCTTCGGAGGAGACCTTAGAAGCTTTGATCTTCTCAAAGATCACCTTTGTATCGATCAGGCTGTTGTGCAGCAACGGAAAAAGGACCTCGTTTAGGTCTTTGAGAAGCACTTCATTAGTCGTACCGGTTATGGCTGTTACAGCGCAAGCTTCGCCATATCCGACAAAACCTTTGTCCGTATGGACCTTTATAATGATGTCACTGATCTTTTCCACACGCCGTAAAGCAGTGATAAAAGGCTTTTTCAGCTCTATATTGAGTTCGGCTGTCTCGAATCGTGTTATTCTCATACAAGCCAACTCAGTACTTCATAAAGAAACAGGGCGGCAAAGGTGCCGATGATATAGCCCAGACTGGCCATCAAGACACCGATGCCGACCATACTCTGCGAATAGGCGGCACAGAGTATTGGTGCGGAAGCAATACCGCCGATATTTGCCAGTGAAGCGACAGAGAGTGTAAAGAGATCGAATCTGAAAAGTTTTGCAAAGACAAACATCAAAAACGCGTGCAGCGACAAGATGGCCAGCCCTGCAAGAAGATACGAGAATAGAGCAAGCTCAAAGTGGATATCGGCGCGCGATGCGATGAGGGCTATAAGAAGGTAAAGCATAGCTTTGGCCGTGCCGTTGATCCCCTTTATGTCTGCCAAAGGAGTGAAAGAGAACAGAATACCTGCTGCTGTAGCAAGTAAAACAGACCAGGTCGTAGGCGAGCCAATGAGAAGACCTGACAATAAGACCCCGCTCACTTGGGATAACAAAGAGATCGTTAAAGCTGAGAACAATAGCCAAAAATAAGCACGGTAAGAAAAACTCAAGGCACAGGAGTTTTGGGTATCTGCGTCATTGACCGGATCTGAGGCTTTGGTGTAAGCATTGAACCTTTTGGAAAAAGGGACAAGCATCAGTAAAAACATCACCCACAGGCTGTAGTCGACAGAGTCTATCAGCATTGTTATACCGATAGCATTCTCACTGGAATGGATAGCCGAAGCAACGGCCAGCATGTTTCCGGTTCCTCCCATCCATGATCCTGCAAGCGGTGTGAGTATCTCTATGTCTGAAGCTTCGAGTCTGAAGAGCATGAAGACAAGGATAAAAGCAGAAATAAGACTTAGACTGGCAAACAAGAAAGCAAAGAGCATCTTCGGCCCGAGTCTCAAGATCTCTGTCATCTTGTTCGGAATCAGCATCAAAAAGATCATTGCCGGTAGAAGATTGCTTTTCAAGGTAGTGTAAGATTGCGTGATCTCTTCGTTTTTCTCAAACAGACCCCATGAGGAGAGGAGCATCGTGATCATGTATAAAAGGACGATCGGGGGCAGGTATTGAAGGGCCTTGTACTCTTTTTTAGACAGGTACAGTGCTGATGCAGCCAGCAGACTTATACAGACAAGATACAAATAGGCATATGCGATCACAGCTTCTCTTTGGCAGGTGCTTTTAAGGCCGGAAAGTGTTTTCTCAGACGTATCATAAAGTCATCACCCGGGTCGTATTTGAGTGTTCGGTAATCATCATCTTTTTCCAGCCACAAAGGGTGCCTGACAAACTCTGTATATTCATGATGGCCGATGAGATATTCGATATCAGGATATTTTTTTTGAAGATAACGTATGAGTTCGATATTGGCAGTAAGCTGTGCTGGTGTAAGATCATCAATGTCGTTCTCACCGCCGACGTTCTCTATTCCGATAGAACAGTAGTTTAGCCCTATCACATGTCGGGCCATACGCTTTTCATCCATCAAGCGGTAGATAGTGCCATTTCTGTCAACCATAAAATGTGCGGATACATTTAAGGGAGATGCTTCTTTGATCAAAGGCCTGTCTGAAGGTAGCAACGGTTTGTTAAAACGCTGCAAAGAACAGTCAAAACTATTGGTAGCGGTCCAGTGTATGACGATGATACGCGGTGTGATCTTTATATCTTCGACATGAAGTCCATAATGTTCTTTAATGTACTGCTTGCTCAGGGAAATACGTTTTTCATCAAATATGATAGGTCTGTCTATGATCTTTACACTGGCCTGCAGTACAAGGTATGGGATCAGAAATAAAAACAGGACTTTCATGCTTATCCTTTGATCACAATCTTGGATATCTCGCTCGGAGCCATAACTCTGATAGGCGGACCCCAATAGCCTGCACCCCGGCTGACAAATATCTGCTGTTGTGGGTTATGCTGATAGAGACCGGCAAGATAGGGCTGATCTATCATGACAAGCATACCAAAAGGGAAGATCTGGCCTCCGTGGGTATGACCGCTGAGCATAAGATCACAGCGTCTGTCCTTCAAACGCAGAATACTCTTAGGCTGATGGGCCAAGACAATACTCGGAAGATCATGGTCTATACCGCTATAGGCTTTGTCTATGTCCATCGGGTACTCACCGATACGCTCTCCCATGACATCGGTAAAACCGATAAGGTTGAAGCTGGCCTTATTCTCTCTTATCTGTATATTCTCATTCAGCAGTACCCGTATTCCCAGACTTTTTATATGTTCGATGATCTCAGTCGCACCATGAAAGTACTCATGGTTCCCTAAGATAAAATAGGTCGGAGCGATTATATTCCTCAAAGGTGCAAGGTCATCCTTGATCTTGTCGATATCATGATCTATCAAGTCGCCTGTGAGTGCAACGAGATCCGGATTCTCGGCATTGACTCTTTCGACCATCTCCTCTACAAAAGCTTTTTGTATAGTATGCCCGACATGTACATCACTCAGCTGCATGATCACATACTGGCTGTCAGTAAGATTGTCGATCTTGACATTGATAGTATTGAGTATGGGTCTTGATAAGCCGCCTTTGAGTCCTTTGAATAAATAGCTGAAGGCCAGTATGAGCATAGTCGTGTCAAAGAGTATCTTGATGAACTTCCGGCGGCTCGCCTGAAAAGGTACTCTTTTGAATGCCGAGAGATTGATGTCGTATATCAGCGCGACGACAAAGAAGAGGAAGCTTGTACCGATAGAGGCTGAAAGAAGATAATACAGACTCGGAGAGTCTGGTAAGATATGTGTCATGGCTTCTATGACAAAAAATATCTCCCCCAGCATTAGGATAGATGGGATCACAAAGGCAAAGCGGTTAAAAGGGGAGTGCAGTTTTTTAAGAAAACGCTTATAGATGTAAAAGTTTAATAAGCCCATCCCGCCAAGAAAAAGCGAAAAGAAGAGAGAGAACTTCATAGCAGTCTGTACTCGATGGTATGCTTGTCCATAAAGTCTGTAAAAGACTTGATCTGTTCATCCAGCAGACCCTCATCTGCTGAGGTGAGACGAAATTCGACGCGGGGATCGCCACTGTTCATCATAGGCAGAGACGAGAGTTCTATCTCAGTGGGAATGTCAAACATAAGATGTTGAATCTTTCCTTCGCCGCAATGGGCAAGAAAACCTTTTGTATAGCTCTTTTCAGCTTCTGTGACATAGTCTGAGACTATAGCGTCTATCATAGGGTGGGCCATCTCAGGGAAACCCGGCATGAAGAAGAAACGTTCGTTTAGCTGAAAACCTGACATGTTATTGACAGGATTGAAAAGAAGAGCAGCATCTTTTGGCAGATCCGACATCTTGATCGGATGGGGATAGGCTCTTTCACCAAGGCGTTGGATGATATCTTTTTCAAACTGAGGGTGGCGATAAAGATTTCCGTCGGAAAATATGTTGGCGCTTAGCTGACGGGTCAGATCGTCCGGGGTCGAGCCGATACCTCCAAAGCTGAACATCACTGAATCAGGGTCGTTTTTTACAAGCCTGTAGATATTCTGGATCAAATGGCTGTCGTCTTTAATGACAAATGAAGCAAACAGATTATAACCTTTGGTGTGCAAGGCTTTTGAAAGATAGTCGAAATGTTTGTCTTCACGCCGTCTGTCGAGGATCTCGCTTCCTATGATGACGGCATAGAAGTTTGGTTTTTTAATCACAGATAGTCCTAGTTTGTATAGTAAAAATATTCTACACTATTATATTTAAAAGAAACTAACTTCGCCTATTCAGAACTGATGGTTCAAGAAGGTCTCAATTAGTTACAAATATTTCGTTAAACATAAGAATTCATAATAAAATCTTAAAAGTTATAATCAATTTATATTACAATATTCAAAAAAGTTAAATAATGTTTAAATAGTGTGAAAGTGATTTTTCAATAGAAGGATTAGGATGTTTACATGTGAGACACTGGCCGATATTGTTGACTATATCGAGAATGAAAAAGACAATGAAAGCTTTTTAAACTATCTTGAAGAAGGACAGTGGAATAGCATCTCAACCAATGACTTTGTTGACAAAGTCCGACGTTTGGCCTCTGCTTTTAGCTTAAGAGGAGTGAAACAGGGTACCTGTGTAGCTATTATCTCTGATTCTTCTCCGTTTTGGCTTATCGTCGATTTTGCATTGCAGTCTTTGGGTGCAGTGTCTGTCCCGATATTTGCCAACATCTCTTCTGAAAACCTTAATTTTGAGATCGAGGATGCGGAGATAGAGTACGTTTATATCGCTTCTCAGGAAAAATATGACCAACTTGAGCCCTATTTGGAGAAAATGAAGCTTGTACTGGTGCGTGATGTCAAAGCCAGCGGCAATAATATAGAAAGGTTCGATACTTTTTTTTCTGACAAGGGCGATTTTCAACGGCCTGATATCAGACCTGATGATCTGGCAACAATAATCTATACAAGCGGTTCGACAGGTGTACCCAAAGGTGTTGAACTTTCACATAAAAACCTTCTCACCCAGATCAGGGATACGCAGCTTTGCATAGACCTAAAGCCTGATTTCAAAGCCTTAAGCTTTTTACCTTTGGCCCATATTTTCGAACGCATGGTGATGTCTTACTATCTGAGTTCCGGTATTTCTGTCTTTTTTGCGGATGATGTAAAGAATGTCGGCAATCTCCTTAAAGATATCAAGCCGAATATAATGACTGTCGTTCCCCGTCTGCTTGACAAGATCTATACCAAGATGCATGAGAATGCGGCTTCTGCTAAGGGGATTAAATGGCTTATCGCTTCTGCCGCTTTTTACCGTGCAAACCAAAAAGACCCTAATAGTCAAAATCATAATTTTTTGGATACTATCTTTGCAAAGCTCGTTTATTCTAAGCTGTTGGATGCATTAGGCGGAGAATTACAGTATCTTATCAGCGGAGGAGCACCGCTTTCAATGCCTGTATACAGATTTTTTCATAATATCGGTGTTCCCTTATATCAGGGATATGGACTTACAGAGACATCTCCTGTAATCAGCGTCAATACTCCTGCAAATAATAAGGTTGGGACGTGTGGAAAGGTCTTTAAGCACGTCGAGGTCAAACTTGCCCCGGACTCGGAACTGCTGATGCGGGGAGAGAGTCTGATGCTGGGTTATCATAAACAGATTGAAAAGACGAAGGAAGTCATCGATGATGAGGGGTGGTTCCATACCGGTGACCTCGCCAGTATTGATGATGAAGGCTATATAACGCTTTTCTCACGGAAAAAAGAACTGTTTAAGACATCTACAGGCAAGTATGTGTCGGCGATTGCCATTGAGCAGAAAATCACAGCCAACAAATGGATAGATTATGCGATAGTGATCGCAGACAACAGACCTTTTGTATCCGCATTGATATTTATGGATGAAGTCCTGCTGCAAGATTTTGCAGTAGGCAAAGGACTGCAGGAACTTAGTTTTGAAGACCTGGTGAGCCATAGACGTATTCAGGCAATTGTAATGAACATCATCAAAAAAGTTAATCTAGGATTGAACCATTGGGAACAGATACAGAAATTTTATATAGTGGCTGATCAAGTCAGCATTGAGAACGGTGTCTTGACACCTTCGATGAAAGTGTCGCGTCAGAAAGTCGAACAGATATATGCTAGAGAGATAGAAAGTTTTTACAACAGTGCAACAAAGGATGAATTATGAAAGAACGGATAGCGATTATTGATGGTCTGCGTACTCCCATTGCCAAAGCAGGCGGTAATTTTAAAGATATTCAGGCGGAAAAACTGGGTGCTCATATTGTTCAGGAGTTGGCATTACGTGTCGGACTGCCTCTAAAAGAGTATGATGAGATCATTATTGGAAATGTCTCTCAACCCGGACATGCGGCAAACGTGGCCAGAGTTATTGCTTTGGAAGCCGGTTTTCCTGATTCTACTATTGCCTATACGGTGCACCGAAACTGTGCATCCGGGATGGAGTCAATCACCTCTGCTGCTTCCAAGATCATTGCCGGTGACGGTGAGCTTTTTTTGTGCGGAGGCGTTGAATCGATGAGCAATATCCCTTTGATGTACGGCGAAAAGATGACGGAGCTCTTTGCGGCACTCTTCAAGGCCAAAAGTATCTCTGAAAAGCTCTATACTCTTAGTCACTTCAGGCCGCGTTACCTTAAACCGATCGTCGGACTGATGCAAGGTCTTACGGATCCTGTCTCGGGTCTTATGATGGGATCGACTGCGGAGGTCTTGGCACAGGACTTTGGTATCGGAAGAGAGGAACAGGACAGGTTTGCACTTAATAGCCATAAGAAAGCAGAGGAGGCCATCAAAGCCGGAATCTTTAAAGATGAGATATCGCCTGTTGTCTATGACCTGAAAGAGGGCAAGATCATGGAAGACGATGACGGAGTCCGATTTGGACAGAACATGCAGGCCCTTGGAAAACTTCGTCCTTTCTTCGATAGAAAAAACGGGACAGTGACTGCAGGGAACTCCTCTCAGGTATCGGATGCAGCAGCGGCTGTCGTCCTGATGAGCGAGTCAAAGGCAAAAAAGATGGGAATGGTTCCTTTGGGCTACCTTAGCCATTATGCCTATGCAGGGCTTGAACCCAAACGAATGGGAATGGGACCGGCTTATGCAACGGCCAAGCTTTTTAGCAAATGCAGGTTAGGGATGAAAGATATAGATCTTATTGAGATGAACGAGGCATTTGCTGTTCAGGCTTTAGCAAATATCAGAGCCTTTGACTCTGCTGCTTATGCGAAAGAGCATTTTAACAGAAGCAAGGCTTTGGGTACGATCGATGAAAGTATCCTTAATGTCAACGGCGGTGCAGTAGCACTTGGACACCCCGTCGGTATGACAGGGACACGTTTGGTCATCCATACACTTAAAGAACTGCGCCGACGAGGAAAGAACAGAGGTCTTGCAACACTCTGTATCGGCGGCGGACAGGGTGCATCATTGATATTGGAGGTAGAATAATGAAAACGTTTGACTTTAATCTGGATGATGGCATTGCTACATTGTGTTTGGACCTGGAAGGGTCTGCTGTCAATATTCTATCTTCCCAAGCCCTCAAAGACCTGGATGCAAAATTTGAGGAACTCAAGACAGCTAAGGATATCAGACTACTGAAGATCACTTCATCTAAAGAAGGGATCTTCATCGCAGGTGCTGATATCTCCGAGATAGAGAGACTCAAAGATGAAGAGGAAGCCTATGAGATCGTAAGAGAAGGGCAGAGAATACTTTCAAAGCTCTCCGCCTTGCCATATCCGACTTTGGCTGTCATAGACGGGGCCTGTCTGGGAGGCGGTTTGGAATTGGCATTATGCTGTGATTATCGTTTGGCAACTGAGAATCCAAAGACTAAAATAGGGCTTCCCGAAGTCAATCTTGGCGTCCTTCCCGGTTTTGGAGGGACACAGCGCTTAAAACGTTTGACCGGTCTTTCAAAGGCCTTGGAATTGATCCTTGGCGGAAAGATATTAAACGGTAAGAAAGCAGAAAGTCTTGGTGTCGTCGATGCCTGTGTTCCAAAGGGCTATCTTGAGTTTAAAGAAAAAGCCTTTGTGGAGCTTATACTAGAACATCCAGAGAGTATTCTAAGTAAACGAAAGCAAGGAAGTGCCCTTGACCGGTTCCTTCCTGTACTCGTCTTTCATTATGCGCGAAAGAATGTGATGGCTCAGACTAAGGGAAAATACCCTGCTGCTCTGGCAATACTCGACTTGTTTGAAAAGACGCAGAGTAAAGAGGTCGAAGAAGGTCTGGAAATAGAAGCACGGGCGTTTTCAAGACTTGCGGTCACTGATATCAGCAAAAACCTTATCGGTCTTTTCTACAGTTCGGAAGCCTTAAAAAAAGAGACAGGTGTCAAGCGCAAAGTCAATCCCACACCTGTCAGTATGGTCAATGTCATCGGTGCCGGCGTAATGGGCTCGGGTATCGTCTTTCAGTTTTCCAAGATAGACAAACTGGTACGTATGAAACTGCGCCGGTATGAGCAGGCAGGACAGGCGATGAAGAGCATTGCAAAGGTCTATGAGGGCTTTATAAAACGTCGACGTCTGACAAAGGCGGAAGTCGGCATGAAACTGGCCCATATCTCTTACACAACGGAGTTTGACGGCTTTAAGCATTGTGATCTGGCACTTGAGGCTATCGTAGAGAACACAGAAGCGAAACAGGAACTCTATGTTCAGCTTGAGGAGATCATGGATGAACAAGCGATTATCGCTTCGAATACCTCCTCTTTGTCTATAAGCTTGCTAAGCGAGAAGATGCAGCACCCTGAGCGATTTGTAGGCATGCATTTTTTCAATCCTGTTCCAAGAATGCCCTTAGTGGAGATCATTCCAGGCAAAATGACATCGGATAAGACCATCGCGACCGTTGTAAGCCTTGCTAAAGAAGCCGGAAAGACACCTGTCGTTGTCGGTGACTGTGCGGGATTCCTGGTTAACCGTATTTTACTTCCTTATATCAACGAGGCGGTAAGGATGTTTGAGGAAGGAGCCGATTTCGAGAATATTGACAGACTGGTATATGAGTTTGGTATGCCAATGGGTCCCTTTGTCTTAGCCGATGAAGTCGGTCTTGATGTCGGTTACAAGGTCGCTAAAGTCCTTGAAGATGCTTATGGTGAAAGGATGAAGGTCTCTTCTATTCTGGACAGAGTCTACCATCAGATGCAGCTTTTAGGAAAGAAATCGGGCAAAGGTTTTTATATCCACAGCGGAAAAAAACGCGTAGCGAATGATGCTGTTAAAGCACTGGTCTTCTCAAAACGTCAGTTTGATGAGAAAGAGATCATCGACAGGGCCATGCTTATCATGGTCAATGAAGCGGCCCTGTGTCTACAGGAAGGTATCGTCGACAATGCCCAGTATCTTGATATGGTGATGATAATGGGGACAGGCTTCCCTCCTTACAGAGGTGGTCTGTTGAGATATGCAGACGCAGTTGGTATAGAGAGGGTACTGATCACACTTCAGTCTCTGGCAAAGAACCATGGACTTCGTTTTGAACCAGCCAAGCTTTTAGTCGACATGGCTAAAAGCGGCAAGACGTTTTATTAAGAGAAATAAAGGATAATATGTGGAATATCTAATCATCGGTCTATCAATTGTTTTAGTCGGTCTGTGGTACATTGGTACAAAAGCTGTGTATTGGGCAGCTCTTTTGGCCCTCATCATCTTTTTAGGCTGTTCTCCGGGACTTCTGTTCTGGCTTATCTATATTCCGGTAAACATCATCTTATTGACACCGGATATACGAAAAAGCCTTATCACCCGTCATCTTGTGGGTCTGATCAACAGACTGCATCTGATGCCAAGCATCTCGGAAACAGAAAAGACAGCACTTCGGGCGGGCACTATCTGGGTAGATGGCGAGTTTTTTTCAGGAAAACCGGACTTTACAAGTATTTTCAAAGAGAGTTATCCCTCATTGACTCCCGAAGAGAAAGAGTTTCTGGAGACAAAGACCAATACAGTCTGTGAGATGACGGATGACTGGAAGGTCTTTCAAGAAAGAGATCTCTCCAAAGAAGTCTGGCAATATCTAAAAGATGAGAAGTTTTTTGGAATGATCATTCCAAAATCATATGGCGGTCTTGGTTTTTCTGCTTTGGGACACAGTGCTGTCATTCAAAAGATGGCTTCACGTTCGCAGGTATTGGCGATCACGACTATGGTACCGAACTCTCTCGGGCCTGCAGAACTTCTTTTGCATTATGGGACATCTACTCAAAAAGATTATTATCTGCCGCGTCTGGCAGATGGAACGGACATCCCGTGCTTTGCGCTTACTGAACCTTTGGCAGGCTCCGATGCGACGTCAATACGCTCCTATGGCGAAGTCTTTAAGGATGCCAAGGGCGAAGTGATGATAAAGCTTCAGTTTGAAAAACGTTATATCACACTGGGGGCTATTGCTACCGTGATCGGTCTTGCGTTCACACTTAGAGATCCTGATGAGATCTTAGGACGCGGGAAAGACCTGGGAATCTGTTGTGCCCTTGTAAAGGCAGAACTTAAAGGGGTCAAACAGGGCCGTAGACATGACCCTCTGGGTGTTCCGTTTATTAATTCTCCTATAGACGGCAAAGATGTTGTTATCGGTATAGACGATATCATCGGCGGTGAAAAAGGTATAGGACAGGGCTGGATGATGCTGATGGAATCTTTGGCTGTGGGACGCGGTATTTCATTGCCGTCTACGAGTACCGGTGGTGTGAAACTGGGGGCCAGAGTCTCCGGTGCCTATGCTCAGGTCCGTGAGCAGTTTGGTATTTCCATTGCGAAGTTTGAGGGTATCGAGATCGAGCTTGCCAAAATCGCAGGGTTTACCTACATGATGGATGCTTCAAGAAAGTTTACAATCGGTGCTATTGACGAAGGGAAAAAACCTGCTGTCATCAATGCTGTCATGAAGTATCATTCAACAGAGAAGTTCAGAGAGGTTATCAATTATTCTATGGATATTCTAGGCGGTGCGGCTATTTCTCTTGGTGAGAGGAACCTGATCGCGCATGCCTACTTTGGTGCACCTGTCGCGATCACAGTCGAAGGTGCAAACATCATGACCCGTACCCTTATCCAGTTTGGCCAGGGTGTGATACGCTGCCATCCGTATGCTTATAAGGAGATACAGGCTTTAGAAGAAGGGGATCTTAATACCTTTGATGAGAACTTTTTTAAACATATCGGATTCACACTGAGAAATATGGTCCGTATGACCCTTCTTAGCATTACCCGGGGTTATCTACATGTGTCCGGACGTTCTTCGCTGATCAGCAAGTACGAGAGAAAACTCGTTTGGTCTTCGGCTACCTTTGCATTCTTGACAGATTTCATCATGGGGTATTACGGCGGAAGTCTCAAGCAAAAAGAGAAGATAACGGCTAGATTCGGTGATATTTTGTCTTGGATGTATCTTCTGACAGCGACATTAAAGCGTTATGAAGCAGAGGGTGAACAAAAAGAAGACAGAATCTATGTTCAATGGATGGGTGATTATGCACTCAATCAGATCCAAGTCGCCTTTGAAGAGATCAGCAATAATATCGACCGTTCGATAGTCGGTCTGCTGTTTGCCTATCCGATCGGCTGCTTTATGCGCCTGAACGCGCTTTCAAAAGCGCCGCTTGACAGTTATTCAAAAGCTTTGGCAGCCAAGATTACAATGGATTCGCAAGAGAGAGAAAAATTGACAGAGGGTATCTATATACCGACAGATAAAAAAGAAGCTTTGGGACGTTTAGAATATGCGTTCAAGATCTCGCGTCAGGCAGACGAAATAGCCCAGAGGGTCAAAAAAGAGGTCAAATCAGGCAAATTGGCTAAGGGAGCGGATCTTTATGATCAGGCGCTTGAAGCCGGTATTATCGATAAAGACGAGTTTGAACTTATAATGGAAGCTGTCAAGATCAAAGTAGAGGCGATCGCGGTCGATGAGTTTAGTATGAAAGATTATCAGCATCGCAAATAGCAGCTGCTGTCTATGTGGATTGGGAAGATGAAGAGGTGAAAGGAAACGGGATGAATAATGTTCTTTATAGTTCAAGCAATTATCTTATTGGGATGATTGAGTCTATATTGGATGCGAATATACATCTGCATGGTGAAGAAAACCTGCTTCCAGAATCTCCGACACTCTTTGTCGCCAACCATTTTACCCGTTTTGAGACATTTGTCATGCCCTACATCATCTATTCGCATCTTCAGATGCGGGTACGTTCTCTTGCAGACCACTCGATTTTTGTCGGATATCTCGGAAAGTTTTTGAACAAGGTCGGAACGCTCTCAACAGAGCATGAACACAGAAATGAGATCATTCTGGGTGATCTGATGACAGGAAGGGAAAACTGGATCATCTATCCCGAGGGAGCAATGGTAAAGAATAAAAAGATTAAGAAAAACGGTGAGTTTATCTTAGACTTTTTAGACGGTAAAGACCCCGTCCATACAGGTGCTGCTGTCTTGGCGATCGAGTCCGAACTGTTAAAGCAAGAGTATAAAAAAGCACAACAGGCAGGGGATGTCTGCAAGGTACGACAGATGCGTGAGAAATACTTTATACAGCCTAATGAGCGAACCTCATACCGAAATACCGTAGTCGTGCCTGTTAACATAACCTATACTCCGATCCGTCCGGGACTGAACCCCTTGATGAGTATAGGGGACAAATTTGTCGAGAAGATTGATGACAGGATCAAAGAAGAACTGGAGATTGAAGGCAATATCCTGCTTAACTCAGAGATACATATACGGTTTGACAAGCCTGTCGATATTGCGGAGTATCTTTATCATGCAAAAGAAGAGATGCGATGCCAGGAACTTAGTCCGACGAATGTGACTGATGACGACCTGATCGGATATTGCAGGCATGACTTGACGACACAGTTCATGAATGCCGTCTATAAGAACATTATGATCAACTTCGACCATATCTTTGCTTTGGTGCTGGAATATTATCAAGAAGAGTTCATCGGATCGCAAGAACTTAAACGGGCAATATTCTTGGCAGCAAGAGATGTCGCCGGTTTAAAACGTTATCATACACATCATAGTATCGGAGACGAACTTTATAAGCTTTTGACAGACGAGGATGACCCTTGGTTTCAAAGTACACTGAACATGGCTTTGGAACAAAATGTACTTATACATATGGAAGATGACCTTTTCAAGATCAATAAGACAGCCTATGAGAACGAGCAACATTTCCATACTATTCGGATAAAGAATACTTTACGGGTGATATTTAATGAAGTCTCTTTGTTTCCAAATGTAGGCAAGAGCGTAAAAGACAACCTCGCCAAATGTTCGAATGAAATCAAAGTAGAAGTCTTTAATGCCATCTATGATCTGGATAAAAAGATATATAAACATGACTATAATCATTTTTATTCGGTCATTCTCTCCAAGCCAAAAGAGATCGGTGAACCTTTTATACTTTATGACCCAGCGTTTACAACGGGTGTCGTACTGTCGCATGGATATAAGTCTTCTCCTTCAGAGATCAAGGAACTTGCCCATTATCTGCATGAAAATGGGATCAATGTTTATGGGGTGAGACTTCAGGGGCATGGCACAGTCAGTGAAGATCTTCGAGACAGTACATGGGAAGACTGGTATGACAGTTTCAACCGAGGTTTTGCTGCTATGCGCCAAGTAAGTAAAAAACTCTTTGTCGCGGGTTTCTCGACAGGAGGGCTTCTTGCCATCATGGCTACCGTACGCAAACGAAACAAGGTAGATGGTCTGATCGTGATCAATGCAGCTCTGGAACTTCAAGACCTTCGTGTTGATTATGTCGTGCCGACACTGAACAAACTGAACAACTTTCTCTCCTTGTTCAAAGCAGATCTTGAGTATGTCGAGTCTGAACCGGAATTCCCTCTTTTTAATTACAAAAGGAATTATATAAAGTCCTTGGACCAATTGCACTTGCTGATGCACGAATGTCAAGAATCCTTATCTCTTGTGACAACGCCGACCTTGATCCTTCAGGCTGATGAGGACCCTGTAGTCAAACCCGAAAGTGCCGAAAAGATATTGGAAAAGATATCCTCGGATAATAAGAGTATGAAGACTTTTGAACGTTCCCGACACGTGATAATACTTGGAGAAGGCCGTGAAGAGGTGTTTGCTTCGGTGCACAGCTTCATTTCTAGACTTTTAGATGAAAAAAAGATATGATAAATCATTATTTTTCTTTATAATAAAAGACTTTTTGGAAAGTCTAAAAGCAGGGAAACCGTATGAGCGATGAATTATTCGAATTTGCTTTAGACTCTGGGTCTAAAGCAAATTATAAAGAGAGTTGGAAGATCTTGGTCGTTGATGATGACGAAGAGGTACATGCGATCACAAGAGCTGTACTCAAAGGTTTTGAGTTTGAGGGTAAGAATTTTGAACTGGTCCATGCCTACAGCGGGATAGAAGCAAAAAAAATACTTGAAGAACATGATGACACGGCACTGATCTTGCTTGATGTAGTGATGGAAACAGACGGCGCGGGATTGGACTTTGTCGAGTATGTCCGAAATGAACTGAACAATAAGATGGTCCGTATCGTCCTTCGCACCGGTCAGCCGGGACAAGCACCGCAAAGGGATGTCATAGTCTCTTTGGATATCAATGATTATAAAGAAAAGACAGAATTGACTGTGGACAAGCTCTTTACCACCGTGATCGCTTCGATCCGTTCGTACAGGGATCTTATCAATATCGAGCAAAAACGCCTGGTGATAGAGCAAAACAGAAAAGGTCTAAAACAGATCATCGATGCCTGTGCGGATTTGTTTGAGATTCACTCTTTGCGAGACTTCGCCAAAGGTGCACTTGTCCAGCTTATCTCTATTTTAAACCTGAACAAAAACTCACTTTATATGCAAGTCGACGGGCTTAGTCTGACCAAAACGGCAGACAGTTTTTTTATTGTGGCCGGAACAGGACAATATGCCGGTTTTGAAGATGAGACGGTCACCGAACATGTTAGCGACAGTCTAAAGGAAAAGTTGGATATTGTCCTTGCAGAAGAAAGATCGATGTTTTTTGATGAGATCTTTATAGGCTATTTCAAGTCGAGCAACGGCTGTATCAATATGATCTATGTAGACGGCTGTACGGAGCTGTTAGATGATGACAAACAGCTGATAAATATCTATTCTTCCAATGTCTCGATAGCTTTTGAGAACCTGTATCTGGACAAAGAAGTCCTGGATACACAAAATGAGGTGATAGAGACTTTGAGTGAAGTCGTTGAAAACCGCTCGAAAGAGACGGCGAATCATGTCAAAAGAGTCTCTGCATATGCCTATTACATAGCGAAAAAATCAGGTCTTACAGAAACTGAAAGTACGACACTCAAGTATGCAGCCCCCTTGCATGATGTCGGTAAAATAGGGGTTCCTGATAATATTCTTTTAAAACCTTCGAAACTGACTGATGAAGAGTTTGAGGTGATAAAGTCGCATGCAGTCATCGGATATAACATCCTGAAAAAGTCTAAGCGTCCGATCTTGCAGGCGGCAGCGACGGTAGCACATGAACATCATGAGAAATATGACGGGTCAGGATATCCGCGCGGTTTAAAAGGCCATGATATCCATATCTACGGACGTATTATAGCCATAGCAGATGTTTTTGATGCTCTTTCGCACCGACGATGCTATAAAGAGGCCTGGGAACTTGAAGATGCTATAAAATATATGAAGGAACATAAGGGGAGTCATTTTGATCCAGTTTTGATAGATCTCTTCTTTTCAGATATGGAATATATAAAGAATGTTATGCGTGTGTATGCGGAAGAGAGCAAATCAGTTAAAGCGGACGTTTGAAAAAACGCTGTATGCGTTTGAGATAATACAGAAATCTCAAGCACTTTCCCAGTCCTGGTGCGGCCAATATATCACTCTTATAGAGTGGAAAAAAGATATTAGCAAATAATTTTACTTTTTTGCTTAGACTCTCCTCAAGTCTTATTGAAAAAAACACTTCCATCCAGCGTATCCCTTCTTTTTTTACTTGTAGAATATAGTCTTTCGCGTGTAGTTCCATGACATTATTGTATAGCTTGGCTATTTTTCTCATCTTTATGAGTTCATTGGTCTGGGCATGATCAAGATCCCGGCTGTAAATTTTTTTCAGTATAAGCAAACCTAGGAGATAAGGGATTAGAGCACCTTCATCTTGTGCAATCGTTAGCAGTCTCTCCCAGTCATAGTTATGCTGATGGATCTCGAAAAGCAGATTGATGTCATTCATCCATTCTATTCTTTCCCATCTGTGTTTGGAGGCATGGATGCAGAGGTACAGAAACTCCTCTTCCAAAGGAAGAGATTTTAAAGGCATGTTCTGTAAGAAGCGTTCAGTCGCCTGGTCAAAGAGAAGTGGAATATTGTTTAAAGCGGCAGAAGCGCTCTTTAAAAGTCTCCAGTGTAGCTCGATCACAAGACCTGTCTCGCCATGAACAAAGCTGATGTCGGTAAATCTTTGCAAGACATAGGGATGGCTGAGAGCTGAAAGCTCATCTTCATTTGTATAGCCCAGATCTAATAATGTCTGTGCAACAGTAAGAAGGTCTTCTTCACGTACAAGTATGTCCAGATCGCTAAAAGGACGGAATCCGATATCTCCATAAGCATGCTGGCCAAGAAGAGGGCCTTTCAAGGGTATTATCTGAATGTTTTTTTGCGAAAGTATGTAGACAAGTTGCAAAAGCTGCGCACTCATAAAGAAGTTTTTGTTTCTGATGGCAAGCGTCTGCTCTTTAAATCCGTTGTCCACAACTTTTGTGGGATGGTCCTGTATCTGTTTGTATAAAAGTGGGAGCACGCCGTTAGCGATGGAAAGAGAAAGCAGATATTTCTGATCGATCACTTTGTCAAAGAGCATATGGATCGCTGATGATGAAGGTGATGTCTGTGATACTTCAAATAAAAGCTGAAGTTCAGGGCTGAATGTTTTCAAGAGACTTCTATCAGACCATGCTCAAGCAGTGTGTCCAAAAGGGCATTAAGATCACTTGTCAAGCGTTCTTCTTCTACATCATATTCATCCAGTATCAGTTGTATGGAGACATCAGTATTGCTGCCGTTTTGAAGATGTTTCAAAAACAAAGTGGAAACGCTGTCAAGCCCAAAATGTTCCTGTGTGCGTATGTCTAACAGAACCCCTTCATCATCAAAGGGCTGAAACATAATGTGAGCGGGAAAGGAGACGGTTTTATCTAGATTCATGAATACCTACTTTGTTTTTGGAATGTTCACATATAGCCTGATACACAAGATCTAGACGATCAAGGTCCCATGGAATTATTATACGGTAAATTTCTATTTTGGAGGCGATTTTAGCGATTAATTCAAAAGAACGGGCTTTATTCAGGGGGAGGGTGAAATCAAAATTGTATTGCAAGGCTTTGAACTTCTCGATCCCTTGAAGCTTATCAAAGGTGACATCTTTATCTGCATCGGTATTTTCAAGTACATATATGACATGCAAGGGTTTGTTTTCAATCATAAAATCGTTTACCTTGATACCCAGATCTTCCATCTTTCGATACGGTCGGTGATGATCATAAGAAGACACAGCGACAATCTCCTCTTTGTCAACAAAAAGAGCGACTCTGTCATCACTAACCATGGTGTGCCCCTTTTTGATAAAATGATCTGTCAGAGTCGATTTTCCGCCATAAGAGGGGGCAATAAACAAAACGGGCTTTGAATCTATTTCAACACCGCCGGCATGAATGAACTCATAGATACCTTCAATCGTAAAATAGATAGGAAGGAGTGTATGCAAGAACCAGTATTCTAAAAGTTGTGATGTTGTCGCTTCTGCTTTCTCATAATAGATAGCCGAACTGCCTTTCTCCCAGATGAAGGTGATAACGTCAGCGACAATAAAACTCCACATCTGACCATTAACGTTTTTATCAAATGAATGGGTGGTGCATAAGAAAACATCACGACCCTGGTTCTGCAGAAATTTGATAACATTGTCATAAGGCAGGAATGGCTTTTTATTGTAGGCTTTCAGGTGAAGTTGAGGACGTTTCTTTAGTGGCTTTTTTACGCTGGTAGTATTATGATCTGAGAAAATAGTATGTCCAAAGGCCGTCATTATAAAAATCGCTTTTTTCTAAAATATTTTTTATTATACCCTAGTTAGCTGTTTTTTATCATGTTAAAATATTATTTACTTTTTGTTAACTAATTTAGAATAATTGTGATATAATAATGTTATATTTGTTAAAGAAGGAGTCTGCTATGAAAACTCTTAAAAACAATCAGGTACTTGATCAATCACGACGTCAATTACTTAAAAAGGTCTATGTTGCTCCTGTTGTTGTTGCTTTGGGGACGATGGCACTGTCATCACCGGCAGCAGCCATGAGTAGAAGAGGCGGAGGCGGCGAATCCTATCATAGTTCAGGTACAGAACAGGGACATAGTATTGTCAAAATACAAAGCCATGGACAAAAAAGAGGTGGGTCTTCACTTCATCAGGATAATGGATGGGGAAATGGTGATGACCGTGCACCTGGCCGTTCAGGTCCGCATAATCAGGCAGAGAATACTGAAGGTGGGGCGACTCATCCTATTCATGGTACCGGTATTCCTAACTAGATCCAATCCTATTTATTCCTTCTAAGGGACTTCTCTTAAGAAGTTCCTTTAACCTTGCATCGCTATTCTTTTACAAAAAAAAACACTGTTTGTATGTAATACTCTTTTGGTACAGTAGTCGTTTTAGGCTCGATGATACACACCTATCCAAAGCTTATGATCGGTTTTATCCTCTTTTGAGTGTAATAGAGGAAATGTTCTGGTGATCAATCAGGGATCAAAGCACTATGTAGCGACATACTTTTCTATATAGCCTTGAAAAAGCAGATGGTACTACCTCCCTAATGTTACAAAATAACTATTTGCTTAAATTATTTGCCTATATCAAGTAGTTTTAATGTAAAAACCTATATAATCTAGCATTCAAATTTAGGAGAAAATTCAATGAAAAAAGTTCTTGTATTACTTGCAGTTCTAGGTCTTAGTACAGCAGCAATGGCTGACGCATATGCTAAATGTGCTGGTTGTCATGGCGTTAATGGTGAAAAATCAGCTCTTAACAAAAGTAAGATTATCGCTGATATGAGCAAAGCTGATATCGTTGCAGCCCTTAACGGTTACAAAGATGGTTCATACGGTGGTCCAATGAAAGGTCTTATGAAAGGTCAAGTTGCTGCATTAAGCGCTGCTGACATCACTGCTATTGCTGAGAAAATCGGAAAGTAGTAAGACACTTTATAAACAGATCTACGGATCTGTTTATTCCCCTTTTTTAACTCCTGATTTTATAACTGAATAAGATTTTCGTGTATATTTTAATTTGAATGCGGATTTTATTAGTAGGCAAAAGCAGATAGAAGAACTTTGTTATTTTCTCTTGTTGTCATAAGCCTTGGGATAAAAAGGGGTCTTCAAGTGATTCTATTATTTTTCTTGATTTTTCAGAAGCTATCTCAAACTGACGAAGCAGGTCTGCCGCTTCCTTAAGCTCTTTTTCTACACGTCTCTCCAGAGAAGTAAGATCGTATTCGCAGATGACCCCCAATGACTCTTCATCCATTGTAAAGATCTCATCAAGCCCTTGATACAATTTAACAGCCTTTTGTATTAAATCAAGGCTCTGTTCTCTGGCTCGGACAAACTCAACTGAGGTGCGAATACTTTCTTTTAGGTCATCGGGGGAAATGGATGCTATCTTGACTGATATATCCTCATAGATATCTTTATTTGCATAAAAATTTGTCGAATCGACAAAAGCCTCGATCTTGGCTTTGAAGTGAGGAAAATCGGTATGGAAACTTTCTTCTAGTGTCTTACTTCTCACTTACCATCTTTGTGATTATGTGATGCTGCAGGTCTTTGCTCTTAATCCCATTCTCAAGAGCTTCCGAATAGATGTGTGAGACTTTTTTTGAGTTTTTCATGTAGTCAAAGTGGGGAAAATGGTTTTTCCATCCTTCAATGATAAGCTGCTTTGAGACCTGTTCAATGAGCCATGATTTGAAAAGTGCAAAGGTCGAAAAGAGCAAGACGGTTGTGACGATTGATGAGATGATAAGGGCATGACAGTCTATTTTTGCAAGGACCGAATGAAACAATGCGGCAGGCGGGGTGACGATAATAAGGGTAAGAAGAAAGAAAACAAGATATACCCGTCCCAAGCGTATTCTAAACCCTGTCATATTGTATTCAAGGTTCATGCCGTCGTTATAGATCTTGTTGGCATGCATTAGTTCTTGAAAGCGCATTGGCTGATCGGATATCTTGAAGACAAAAGGATTGATAGTCGATCGGATAAACTCCTGGATCGGGTTTTTAAACGACGAAATAAGACTCATATTTTTTCCATAAAGTATTGATTTTTTGTATTATATCTTAAAACTAGCCGTGGCGGTTTCACGGAGTGGAAAGTTTATTTATAAAACTAGCCGTAGCTGTGTTGTAAAGATATGAAAAAAATATGTCTATTAGTTCTTAAACACGGTTAGAGTATAATCTTGAAACTAAATAGAAGGAAGTACAATGGCAAGAGCAAGCGCACGTCATATATTGGTAGACAGCGAAGAAAGATGTCTTGAATTAAAATCACAGATCGAAGCAGGAAAAGACTTTGGAGAAGCGGCAATGGAAAACTCTTCATGCCCGTCAAAAGCACAGGGCGGAGAACTGGGTGAGTTTTCTCCAGGTCAAATGGTTCCTGAGTTTGACAAAGTGTGTTTTAACGGAGACCTTGGTGTGATCCATGTCGTAAAGACACAGTTCGGTTATCACCTGGTCGAAGTCACTAGCCGTTCGTAAGTGAGTCTTTGAAAGCGCGGATACTCTCTCTTAGGAGAGCAGGCCCTTTTTCAGAGGCCTTTGCGTAACGTGCTTCATGATAGCATCTGTTTACCTCGTTTATCCCTGAAAACTTTGGATCCTTATCCGCCACTCTTCTTAAAAAATCAAACATCGTCTCTCCCTGCTTACGCATAAACCCTTTTGCCTTTAAAAATTGGATCAACGATTGCATCTCACACAAGAGTACATCTTCGCAGCGTCGTTTTTGAAGCAGCATAAAGACGAGAAATGATAAGAGGATAATACCGATAAAAGAGGCGGCGAACTTGAGCATAAAGAGGGTGCTTGAGAGGATCTCCTTCAAAAGAGAAACCTGCTTGCTGCGGTCATATTGCAAGATCCATGTATTGATGACATGACGGGTATACATATAACGGATATTGATCTCTTTAAAGAACGTGTTGATGGCTGAGGATTTGGCATAGGTGTTTGAAAGTCCTCGTTGCTCAGATTGGATAAAACGGCGGGCGGTCGCTGTCGGTTCGAATCGTACCCATCCTCTCTCCTTAAGATATATCTCCACCCAGGCATGGGCATCTGCCTCAGTTACGATCAGATAGTTGTTGACAGCATTGGCGATGTTACCCTTATAGCCTGTGACGACACGTGAAGGCAGGCCGATCATACGCGCACTTGTGGCAAAGGAAGAGGCAAAGTGGACACAATATCCGATCTTGGAGTCAAGTAAAAATGAATCAACAGGATGTTCAAGATCCATGGGCTTTGGACGTAATGAATAGGAAAGGTCTAGTGAACGAAAGAAATCAATGAGTTTTTGTACTTTTACTGTATCATACTCATTAATATCAACTGACTCAAAGAGCTTCTCATAGACTCTTGGATCGCGAATCGGATCAAAAATCAAGGCCTTTTCCTTCTCTTTCTCACTTACCTCCACTGTCTTGTAGGACAAAGCAGAGCTGGCTTTATAATCAAAGTTCTCTTCCAGAGGTGTTTCAGACATGACAATATAGTCGCTGTCAATACTGCTTTTGGGAGGCACTCTCAGCGGAAGGTCAAGCATGTAGACAAAACGTTTCTTATGCGGATACAGGTTTATTCTGTAGTTGATGATATCTTTGGCCTCAAGGACTCTTTGATTCTGTATCGGGCTTTTTTCTCCATGGGTCCACTTTTTTTGATTATCAACATAAAGTGTAGAACCTCTGAAATATAGATATCTCTCTGAAGGGAGTTCTTTCTCAAAACTGACTTCCATCACTAGTTTTGAAGAGGGAACCAAAAGCGCATTGGAGTCGATATACATATTACCGTCATGCCCTGATCTTATTATCTCTTCGCCCTTAAAACCAAAGCCGGCATTCTTGTAGGAGATACGGGGAAAGACCAGAAAAAGCATCAAGACGATGGGCAGTGAAAAAAGATACAAAAGAGCATTGATACGCAAGGCGTTCATCAAGGAACTTTGCATATGCTCATACAGTATCAAGAGGGTGAAGACAAAGAGTGTAAACAGGGAATAAAAGAGCATACCGATAGAGTTGTAAAAGAAAAAAGCGAGGCTCATCAGCATGGCAGGGGCCAAGAGCAGGTATATGCAGAGCTGTCGTGTGAGTCTTTGCAGGACAATGGCATAGGTCAGCAAAGAGACAAGCAGGGATATGTATACCAGAAGCCTGGAGAAGCTCGAAAAGTTGTATTCTGCAAAAAAGCTCAGTCCAATGGCCAGAGCACCTAAAAACATAAAGGCATAGAGGGTGTTCTGGGAATCTTTTTTACGTATGATGAAGATGGATCCGGCAATCAGAAAGAGCAGCATCGGCCATTTCAAGATCAGCAGATGCGGAAGCATGGCCAGGACGACAGCAATGTCGATAAGCTGGAGCTGGTTCAGCCTAGTAGAGGGCAAGAAATCTAAGGATCTCATGATGACTCCTGCTGGTCGAATCTAAGGATGTGTCGGGAAAGTGCATGGTATAAGGGATATTCCTCTTCTTGCACTCTATAGCCCAGAGGCAGAGCTGTGAAAGCCGTGCTTCGTCATCCTCAGCCGCTTCGACAAAATGAAAATGGAGGTGCCTGCTGTTTTCAAGCAGAGTGAACTCTTTGGACATCAAAGGCCCGCCTTTGGCTATAGAAGGCCAATAGATATGACTCAGCGATTCGCCTTCATGGTAGCTTCGTATCCCTTCAAAATCATCAAATTCGCCAATATGAAAGCGGTGTTTGCTCGAAAAACTGTCAAGACTTTTTCCTTTTGGCTCAGGAAAGACGACCGTCTCGTAGTTTAGGTCTATATCCCTGAATAGAAGCTCGTGGGGCAGAGGAAAATGGCTGCCAAGACGCAAGGTGGGAAGAACGGATATTCCGCGTTTTGTCGGCGTGTAGCAAAGCGAGACACTTCTGGTCTGCAGGGCTTTAAGGTGATGGATAGACTCAGTCGTGTCCGTATTGCCGCATTCCAAAGCGAAACTGTCCCTGTCCTGTCTTGGGTTGAAGATATCAACAGTGTAGCAAGATTTTGTTTTTTCAAAAAGATCATCTGTACTCAACACAGATACCTGAAGCTCATAAAGGTTGAGTCTGCCTATGATACTTGAAGCACCGGCCAGAGAGAAGACAAAGAACATCATCAGATAGACGATGTTGTAGTTATGCATGTAAGCCAGAAAAAAAAAGGCCGACGATGCTAAGGACTAAAAAGACAAAGTACTTTGTTGGGCGCGTATCAACGCTTTTAAGTATCTGGATGAAGGTGCGAAAGAATCTCATCTGCAATCTCTTTAGGCGTTTTAGAACCTTCTTTGGAGTGAAGCCGGTGCGCCGTCACAAAAGGGAGTAAAAAAGAGATGTCCGAGGGGATGACATAGTCTCTTCCCTGTATCAAAGCCCAGGATTTTGAAAGTCTGCTTAGCGCTATCGCCCCGCGTGTGGAAAGACCGCTGACATAAAGACCGCTTTCCCGGGTAAAACTGAGGATCTCCTGCAGGTAGTCAAGAAGGGCATCAGAAAGATGCACCTCTTTGGCTGCTTCTCTCAAGGAATCTATAACCGCAATATCGACGCTTTGAAGTGAGTCAAGGTCAAGCTTGGACTTGAGGCTCAAGATACTGCGTTCTGACTCCTTGTCCGGATACCCCAGCGAGAAGGAGACGGCAAAACGGTCAAGCTGTGAACTCGGAAGCTCGAAGGTTCCGACCTCTTCAAAAGGGTTTTTGGTCGCCATGACGAAAAAGGGGTGAGGCAGGGGCATGGTCTTGGAATCAATACTGACCTGATGCTCTTCCATCGCTTCGAGCAGGGCAGACTGAGTCTTTGGCGTGGCACGGTTGATCTCATCGGCAAGCAGGAACTGGGAAAAGATAGGCCCCGGTCTAAAGACGAAACTAGAAAGCTTGGTATCAAAATAGTTCAGACCGAGGATATCACTCGGAAGCAGATCGGAAGTGAACTGTACACGCGAATAGTTTAGACCGAGTACACGGCTGAAGACCTTGGCGAGAGATGTCTTGCCTACACCGGGAAGGTCTTCGATAAGGATGTGTCCGTCTGCCAAAAAAGCGCACAAGGCAAGCTCTATCTTTTCGCGTTTACCTTTTATGGACCTTTCGACTTCGTTGATGATCGTATTGATATGTGTTTGCATAGCTCTATAGTAACATAATATGTGTGTAAAATCTTACTAAAGATTTGGGATACTTGGGTGAATTTACTAATAACACTTATAAGTTTGGGTATTATTTTAAAAAAATTACAGGCGGGCCGGCATTTAGCCATTTAGATCGCCAAGATCAAGGATATTTGTGTTTTTTGAACCAGGTTTTATGGGTACGCGTGCCCCTATGTATTTAGATATTGTCGGAGTGTTTTTCTTCCTGCTTCCGTTTTTACTTTTCTTCTCCATCCGTTTTGCCGTCAAAGGTGAGATCAAAAAGCATTTTATCTCTCAGGTCATCATCTTCATATTGACCTTGGCCTTTGTCGTTGTCTTTGAAACGGGTATGCGTCTTGCAGGCGGGTTTCAGGAATACATCAAGGCAAGTCCTGTCTCGTACAGTTTCTTTATCAGTTTCCTGATAGTGCATATACTTGTCGCTATCGCGACTTTTAATCTATGGTCATATCAATTGATATCATCAGTGAAAGCGTATCGAAAAGGGACCTTGACAGGTGAGGTCGCGCAAAAGCACAAGAAGCTTGCGCGCATTCTGATCGTCGGTATATTTGTGACTATCCTACAGGGTGTAGGGATCTACTACTTCTTGTTTATGCTCTAAGAAGGCTTTAGGGACAAGACCTCTCAGTCTTGTCTTAGCTGTTGAAAGTTCCCCAGCATCTCTCCCTCTCCGGTAATATCTTTTATCTTATAGATCGCGTTGTTGTCCAGTAAAAACTCTTTGACCGTTTTAAAGGTCCCGTTCTCCAGCATTGCCGAAGAGGTCTTTTTCTCGATAAGCAGCAGCATCAGACAGAGTGTCGATGAGGCATACTGCGGGATGAAGACATCTTCTGATCTGAGTATGTCCGTACTGAAGTCGGCAAGTCTTTCTATGCCTGTCGCGACATTAACAAGGGGAAGGTCACAATAGCCTGCAACCAGACGGCTCAGGTCATCACTGTTCATAGGGCGTATATAGGCCGTGTCATCAAGCTGGCTTGCCAGCATATAGCGTCCGATCGCATTGTTGATAAAAGGGACAGCGTTCTCTTCGACGATGCTGGTGTCGCCATCTGCCAGACTAAGCATCGTGATCTCGATGTTCAATGCTTCCTGGACCTGATAGTTCAAAAGACTTGTCAATCCGTCAAGACGGTTCTTGATCGGGGCATTGACGACAACCGCATTCAGCCGTAAAAAAGCGTCTGCCTCGATGACAAGAGGTCCCTGCGGATACATCGTCTCATCAAAATGAAGACGGTGGTAGATACTGAAAAGTCTCTTTCCTTGATCTTCGGTGGTGATGAGCATGGCTTCCAGAGACAGCCCCGGAGATTCCGTCGGCAGACGGAGTGAAAAGTAGTGGTCTTTGTGGACCATCTTCAGTTCAGGGTGTATCTCCTGCAGCGCTTTGAAGGCGAGTACGACATCGGGATTATAGACAGTCGGATAGCTGAGTATGAGTTTTTTGAGGAAACTTCCTTCATCGGGTATGTGAAAGAGGCCGTTGATAGTATTTGTATTTTGCATGGCGAATTATAAAGAAGGTTGGTATAATTGTACCTTACAAAATCAAAGGCAGAATATATTGATGAACTTTACTAAGATAATGATAAAAACCGCTCTGGGCGCACTTCTTTTAATGGGTTTTGGCGGATGTTCCAAGACGGTCGAACCGACAGAGATCATGAGCGTGAACCAGACGGCGCTTGACGGCTATGACCCTGTGGCGTACTTCGTCTCTTCACAGGCACTCCAGGCAGACGGCAGCTATGTCTATGCCTATGCAGGCCTGAACTGGAACTTTGCCTCTGCAGCCAACATGGAACGGTTCAAAGCTGATCCGGCTTCGTATATCCCGGCTTTCGGCGGTTTCTGTGCCTATCAGCTTGCAGATGGAGACCTTGTCCTAAGCGATCCTGCCTATTGGTACATCCACAATGGACGGCTTTACCTTTTTGAAGACGAAGATGCCAAGAACGAGTGGTTTAAAGATATAGACATGATGCTTTTAAAAGGGGAAGAGTCATGGAAGGCTTTGACGGCTCCTGCTGAAGAAGAACAGTTTGAAGAGATAGGCGACACCTTTATGAATGCGGCTTCATCTGCAAAAGAAGAGTAACAAAAGACTCCCTGCCGGCTCGAAAGGCATGCTTAGACAAAGATCTCACAGGCAAGGCCGACAGGGATAGGATCATGCAGATGTATGTGTATCTGCGCGTCATCCTTGGTCTTGAAAAGCTGATAAGGGACATAAAGCAGACGTGCGGAGAGCTTGTTCTCGGCTTGAAAGTCCCTCTCCTCGATATGGATACGGATACCGCTTGAGACGGCAGGCGAAAAGTTGTCCGGAATCGTTACATGCGCAAGCAGGGCGATCGCCGTTATATTCTCTGACTTAGCCTCTTCTCTGAGTGCTTCCAAGAGAGCTTCATAGCGTTCTTCGCCGCGCGCTTCTTCTATGGCAATACTTCGAATGCTGTTGTCAGGCTCCAAGACCATGGCAAAAGACTCCAAGGTCTTTTCCGAGGTCAAGATCTCTTTGGCATAGTCGATACAGTCCTCAAGCATTAAAAACAGATGTTCATTATCCATCTCTGTCCTTTCAAAAACACCTCGGGATATAAAGTTTTGTGGAGGTGTTCTGGAATGATTATAGTATAATCCAAATATGATTCACTTTAGCCTCAGCGATGTCCGTCTTATTGCCGACTCCTCCGTGTTTTCCCGCGGTTATGATCTTAACGAAGCCGGCTTCAGCGAAATAAAAAGTGTCACGATGGTCTCGGATGAGATCATGCAGATACTCTGCGTGACCCAGGGCAGAAAACTCTACAAGCAGACCGTCAACGTCTACTCCCAGGACGAGGGTCTGAAGATCATCGGCAAATGTTCCTGTGAAGAAGGGCGCAACTGCAAACATGTCATCTCTTCGGCGCTGGCTTATCTTGACAAGGCCGCTGAAGAAGAACGGCCTTCTGCGCCAAAACCCGTTAAAAAAGAGGAACAGAAGGAATGGCTTTCGCGTCTTGAGTCTGCTTTTTTACCGGAACCGGCAGAGAGCTTTGGCAAGTCCAGTCTTTTGCTGTATGAACTTAACCTTTCCAAATCCGAAGAAGAGATAGAACTGAGCCTTTTTACGGCGCGCGAGCTTAAAGGCGGCGGCTATGGCAAGGTCAACCGGGCACGCCCGAACACGGTCTTCAATACCTACAGACCGCCCGAGTACTTCAAGGAAGGTGACAAAGAGACCGTCTTGCTGTTCAAGACCCTGAGCGAGGGGCTGAAGACCACGGTCACCCTCAGAGGAAAGCTCGGCGCTTTGATACTCGAAGGTGCTGTAGCATCGGGCCGCTGTTTCTGGAAGCGGGGGCACAAAAAAGCTTTGGAGTTTTCGCATCAGCGCGATCTTGGACTCGCGTGGCTAGAAGAAGGCAACAGCAGCCGTCTGAGCTTTGAACTGGGGGAGAACACCTGTCTCATCCGTGTGGACCCTCTGTACTACGTGGACACCAAGAACAAAGAAGTCGGACCGGTCAGAACAGAGCTGAACATGCAGCAGCTCGAGATCATTGCCAAAGCGCCGAAGTTCGTGACCTCCGAAATCGAAGAGGTCGCGCTGGAAGTCGCCTCAAAGATCCCTCAGCTCGTCATCAAAGAACCGCAGAGCCTCTCTCTTGAGACAGTCGATGACATCGAGCTCAGACCGCTGATCCATCTGAAGCAGAACAAAGAGGGATACAAGATTTCCCTTAGTTTTCTGTATGACGATCTGCCTGTCAAAGCCTTCCCTTATTTTGAGACACAGACCTTTATGGCACAGCGTCTGAAGGTCAAACGGAATAAAGAGCAGGAAGAACACTTTATCGGTATTCTTGAGGGCTACGGATTCAAAGAGCGCCACGGCGAACTGGCAGCGCAGAGCATCCAGTCATGGAAGTCGCTGTTGGATGCCACTGAAGAGCTCAAAAAAGCAGGCTTCGAGATCATCCGGGACAAAGGCTTCTCTCTCAACTTCCATGCGGTAGAGCAGGTCGGTGTGAAGGTCGAACAGAGCTCGCACTGGTTTGATGTCGGTATGCACATCATGGTCGAAGGACAGAGACTTCTGCTGCTTCCCATTGTCTCGAGACTCTTAAACGAAGGCATAGACCTAAGTTCCGGCGAAGCCTTCTGTTTTGAGATCGGACCGGACAGTTACATCTCGCTGTCGCCGGAAATACTCGAACCTATCATCAAGACCTTCTTCGAGCTTCTCGACAAGCCCAACAGCGAAGGCTTCAAACTTCGAAGGTATGAGGCGCAGGTCTTTGGAAACTTTGCCAATGACCGCTTTAAGATAGAAGACAGGACTTCCCTGCAAAAGCTCTCTCAGGAGATCCAGATGAAGCATCACCTTGAGCAAAGGGCAGAGGGACTGAATGCGACACTTCGTTCCTATCAGGAAGAGGGCGTGGCGTGGATGCAGTTCTTGCGGTGTTACGGTTTCGGCGGGATACTGGCTGACGATATGGGACTGGGAAAGACCCTTCAGACTCTGGCCCATCTTCAGATAGAAAAAGAGTCCGGGCGTCTTGACGCACCGGTTCTTATCGTAGCGCCGACCTCGCTTTTGGGGAACTGGAAGGCCGAAGCGAAGAAATTCACGCCAAACCTTCGAGCCACCCAGTATTACGGGAGTGGACGCAATGAGATATTAGATAATATTAACTATTATGACCTGATAATCACCAGCTACACGCTGCTCAGTATGGACATCGATGCTTTGAAGAAAGCAAAGTTCTACTACCTTGTTCTTGATGAAGCGCAGAAGATAAAAAACTCCCGTTCGGAATCCGCCAAAGCCGCGAAACTCATCAATGCGCAGTACCGTATGGCACTTAGCGGAACACCTATGGAGAATCATCTGGGTGAACTTCATTCCATCTTCGATACGGTCATGCCGGACTTTCTCGGTCCGCTCAAAGAGTTCAAGACCCTGTATCAAAACCCTATAGAGAAAGAGCACAGTACGGAGGTGCAGGAACGTCTGAACAAACGTATACGTCCTTTCATGCTGCGCCGTACAAAAGACAAGGTCGCGACTGAGCTTCCGCTGAAGACCGAGATCATCCGCTCCGTCAGTTTTGAGTCCGATCAGGCACAGCTGTATGAGACGATCCGTGTCTCCATGGAGAAGTCGGTACGCGAGAGCATCAAGACGATGGGTCTGGCCAAGAGCCATATCTCGATACTGGCGGCTCTGCTAAAACTTCGGCAGGTCTGCTGTGATCCGAGGCTCTTGAAGATCGAAGAAGCGCAAAAGACCAAAGAGTCCGCCAAGCTTGAGATGCTTCTTGAACTGGTGCAGGAACTCCGCGAAGAGGGACGGCGGATACTGATCTTCTCACAGTTTACCAGCATGCTTGAGATCATTGAAGAGCAGATGATGAAGGCAAATGTCTCCTACTCTTTATTGACAGGTTCGACACTGAAACGACAAGAGCAGATAGACCGCTTCAACAACGAAGAGAGCGATGTCTTTTTGATAAGCCTCAAAGCCGGCGGTGTAGGGCTGAACCTTACCAAAGCGGATGTGGTCATCCATTACGATCCGTGGTGGAACCCTGCGGCTCAGGATCAGGCAACCGACAGAGCATACCGAATCGGTCAGGACAAGCCCGTCTTCGTCTACAAGCTCATCGTCGAGAACAGTGTTGAAGAGAAGATCGTCCAGATGCAAGAGGGAAAGAAGGCTCTGGCAGAAGCAATCTATGAAGGCAAAGAACAGGGATTCTCTTCCATGGATGAGAAGGATCTTCTGGACCTCTTTAAATAGAAGAGCTTTTGTTCCTGGCTCTCATCCTGCCTCAACTTCGATTGATACCCCTCATGCTATAATGGCGTCAATATAAAAACAAGGTCAGATCTGTGCAGAGCCCATCGATTAACACGCAAAAATTTATCCTAAAACTTTTCCCTGAGATCATGATAAAGGGTCCTTCCGCCAAGCGCGAGATGACGGGACAGCTTTATGTCAACCTCATGACGATCCTGCATCGTATGGATGCAGAGATCAAGGTCAGAAAGTTCTCGGACAAGATCGAGATCGTGACACCGATCAGCGTACTTCCTGAAGTGCGTCAGGTGCTCTTAAGCACATCGGGAATCGAGATAGTGCTGGAAGCCCTGCAGTTTGACAACATGGACTCGCTGGACAAGATCAAGGTCAAAGTCGGCGAACTGATGACGGACGAGATCAAGGACAAGACTTTTGTGGTCAGGGTCAAGCGTTCAGGTACCCACACCTATACCTCTCTTGACATCGAACAGACGGTCGGCGGCTATATGCTGGCGCATTCCGAGGCAAAGAGCGTGGATCTTAAAAATCCCGAAGTGACGATCCGTCTGGAGCTTATCGACAACCAGCTTAACATCATCACCTCCGCCTACAAAGGGCTCAGCGGTTTTCCTATCGGGACGCAGGGCGACATCCTTTCGCTTATGTCAGGCGGGTTTGACTCGACGGTCGCTTCTTACCTGACGATGAAACGCGGGATCAAGACCCACTTCGTGTTTTTCAACCTCGGCGGCGCAGCGCATGAGATCGGCGTGAAGCAGGTCGCCCTGTATCTGTGGTCGAAGTTCGGCTCATCCCATCGCGTCAAGTTCATCTCCGTGCCTTTTGACGATGTCATCACCGAGATCTTCCGTTCGACGGCACCGACTTATATGGGCGTGACCCTTAAAAGGCTGATGCTTTTGGCCTCGCAAAAGATCGCGGACGAGCTTGAGATCGATGCGCTTTTAACGGGTGAGAGCGTTGCCCAGGTCTCCAGCCAGACCCTCCGCAACCTCGCCCTTATCGATCAGGTCTGCGACAAACTGATCCTGCGTCCGCTCTCTACGATGAACAAACCGGAGATCATGGCTATTGCCGACAATATCGGTACGCGCCATTTTGCCGAAAGCATGCCGGAGTACTGCGGTGTCATCTCGCAAAACCCGATAACGCACGGTTCGTTCAAACGTATGGAAAAAGAGGCCAAAAAGTTCAATTATGAAGTCTTGGACAAGGCCGTTGCCGATGCCAAACATATCTATGTCGATGAAGTCGTCGCGGATGTGAACAATATGGCAGCCGTCGAAGTCGTACATGACCTCGACTCGGAAGACTTTGTCGTCATCGACATCCGCGCCGAAGGGGAGTGCATCGAGACCTCCTGCGAAAGCATCAAGATCCCTTTCCATAAACTCAAGACCGAGTTCAAGAAGCTGGCCAAAGACAAAAAGTACTTGCTCTACTGCGAGAAAGGCATCATGAGCCAGCTTCATGCCCAGTATCTGCGCGATTCAAAAGAGTGCGAGGACATCAGAGTCTACAGACCTCTTTAGACAACAGGGCCTAATAGGCTTTTATCTCTTGTAAAAAGAGGGGAGTTCACCTTTCTTGCGAATTCACTTTATGCTCCGCTTAAATTAAATCTTCACCCCAAACTCTTAGCCAAGGCAGCGGACAAAAAGCTATAATGTCATAAAAACTACAAGGTTGCTCAAGATGATGCGTCAGCGGATGAAAAAGACACTTTACATGACTCTGGGCTTTATGTTTATCGCCTTGGGCGTCTTGGGTGTTTTCCTGCCGCTGCTTCCGACGACACCTTTCATCCTTGTCGCCGCTTACTTCTTTTCAAAGTCTTCCGACCGCTGGCATCAGTGGCTGCTTGCGAACAGGGTCTTCGGCCCCATCCTGTACAACTGGGAATGCTCACGCTGCATCCCTTATTTTGCCAAGGTGCTCTCCTTTAGTATGATCGCAGTATTCGGCTCCTTCTCTGTTTTTGCACTTCCTTTTATGTGGCTCAAGGTCAGTACGGTCCTGCTGATCGCCTATGCCTGTTACTTTATCGCAAACATCCAGACCTGTGCGAAGGAAAAGGCGCCTTTGAGAGCCGACGAGAAATAGGGCAGATTGACGCTTCGTTTTAAATTTATGGCATAATAAAAAATCTTTTACAAAGGTGCCAACCATGCCCGAAATATGGATCGCTTTAACCGGTGTCATCATACTCTTTCTCTTTTGGCGTCAGCTCATAGTCTTTAAGATGCAGGCGAAGATAAACTACGCGCCTCTTGTTCTCATCATCGGCTCTATCTCCTCCGTCTCGCTTTTCGTCTTTTCCTCAGGGGATGGCGAACTCAAGCATGACATCCAGTATGCTTTGTTTCCGCTTCTGATCTCGCTGATCTTCTACATGGTGATGTACCTGATGTACCAGCTCAAGATCAAAAGCGCTTTGGCAGAGAAGAAGGAGCATGAGAAACTTCTGGCCGTGCTCATTGCCAACATCAAAGAGTACTTCAGTGTCCTGGACGATAAGCTTAGCGACATCGTCAGCACGGATGCAAAGACCTTCGAAGCGGTACAGATGACCCTGAAGAACGAGCTTTCCGTCTTTAACCAGCTCTCTTCGAGACAGGAAGCGATCCTGAAGAAGCTCGAAGAGATGTACACTCAGGAAGAGCGCGCCCTGCATGACATCCGCGAGTATCTTGAAAAAGAGATCCCTGACCTCGATGCCGTCGTACACCGCCATATTGACATA
>JBFEIF010000012.1:0-36898 GCA_041553795.1 Sulfurimonadaceae bacterium | reverse complement strand
CCTGCGTCTGTAGCAGGTATAGATACACTTTATATTGTATTGGGCGCGGTACTTGTTATTTTAATATTATGGATGCTTGGCAAAGCAAGAAATAAAACACCACAGCGTGAACTGGTAGATCTGATCCCGGACGAAGTCAATCTGGAAGAGTCAGTTTCTGAAGGTGAAACTTCAGAGGGCACGGAAACACTTGAAGAAGAGGGCTTCATGCCTTCGAATATCCCTCAAGAGATCTATGTCAGCGAAGAGCCTGCAGCTGTTCAGACAGCAGAAGTTGCTGAATCAGCTCCTGAACAGGTTGAGGAGACGAAAGAAGAAGCCGCGCCTGCTGCAACTGTGCCGGTACGTCAGGCAAGCACTGTTGTTAGGAAAAAGCGTGAATCCACGCGGGGCGGAAGGAAGATAAGCAAAGCCGACTTTTCTGATTTCAGCGGACACCGTATTCTGATCGCAGAAGACAATCTTATCAATCAAAAAGTCATCAACGGTGTCTTGAACGAGTCGGGCATTGATGTGGTCATGGCAGATGACGGCCAGTTTGTCATGGACATCCTGGAAAAAGACAAGGACTTTGAGATCATTCTTATGGATGCCCATATGCCACGTGTCGACGGTTTTGAAGCAACCCGTATGGTAAGAGCGAATCCGGCATATGACCATATCGCTGTTATTGCGCTTAGCGGTGATACGGCAGTGGATGATATCAGACATATGACAGAGGCCGGGATGGAAGGTCATCTTGAAAAGCCTCTGAAGATGGATGCTCTGTATGACATCATGTCTATGTATTATACGATGGAAGAGAGTGCCGAAGAAGAAGCTGCTGAGACAAAACAAGTCGAAGAACTTGAGATCAGTGTCGATGTCAAAGACCTGGCATGTCTGGATTATGATCTTGGACTGGAGATATGCGGAAACGACGAAGGTATGTACAAAGACCTTCTTAAAGAGTTCTTCCTCGGATATAAAGACTCGTCCAAGAGATTACATGAGGCCTTGGTCAAAAAAGATTACACGGCTGCTCAGAACATACTTATCGATGTCAAAGGTACGGCTTCAAACCTTGGTGCCAAACAGTTTATCTTTACGACAGAGCGTTTTTTAGAAGCGCTTTCTGAAGGAAATACGGCGGTTTACGGCGGACTGTTTAAAGATTATCAGGCCTATCTATTGGCACTTCTAAAGAGTATTCAGCAAGCTTTCAAAGTCTAATACAGAGCTTTGGCTCTGTCTCTAATCTAGTTCTTCCCTTCCTTTTTGTATAATTCCAAAAATTCCCATAAAGATAAACTGATGACACGGATAAAAGCAAAATCACAAGATGCCCATATTGCGGATACTTTAGTAACGCATCTGCAAGGCTATTTTGTCAAAGCCCTAGATGAACTTTCTGAACAGATCGGCGAGGCTAAGCCTTTTAGACCTGTTGAGTGGTTCCGAAACAAGGGTGAGTTCGGAGGAGGGGTGCGTTATGTGTCCACTGATGAGAGACTCTTTAACCGTGCTTCCGTAAACGTCTCACAAGTACAGTATGACAGTGATGAGACAAAACAGCTTGCTTCCGCCACAGCGCTTTCAACGATCATCCATCCCCGCAATCCGTATGCACCATCTATACACATGCATATCTCCTGGACAGAGATGAAAAACGGCAAAGGGTATTGGCGGATGATGGCCGATCTTAATCCTTCTGTTTTTAACGCTTCGGACAAGGAGGCCTTTGATGCTGTCCTTCGTTTGAGGGGGGCAGAGTATTATGAAGAGGCTTCGGCCCAAGGCGATAAGTATTTCTATATTCCGGCCTTGGGCCGTCATCGGGGCGTGTCGCACTTTTACCTTGAAAACTTCAGTTCAGGCGACAAGAGCGCTGATAAAGAGATGGCACAGAGATTAGGCGAAAGCGTGATCGATGCCTATGTGAAGATCATTAAAGATGAGATCATGGCACATGAGAGTGTAAGCGAAGAAGCCAAAAAAGAACAGCTGGCCTACCATACCCTCTATCTTTTCCAGGTCTTGACTTTGGACAGAGGAACGACATCGGGACTGCTGGTACACAACGAGAACGATGTCGGTATTTTGGGCTCGATTCCTTCGCATGTCAACAAAGAGCTTCTTCTGTCTTGGAGAGAGAAGATGCCTTCGGGACAGGAAGAGCTGCTTGATGTCATAGCCGCCTGTCTGGATGAGAGCGGAAGTGTTGAGGACGAACAAAAGGCCGCACTTGCCCAAGCGGTCAGAGAATATTACACAGTGCATCCCGAAGCCTTGAAAATGCAGGCTTCGGGGAATGTCTCTGTTCCGACGGTACAGAATCATAAATAAAACCAGCCATAGAAGTCTGCAAAGCAGAAGTTCGTTTAGTCAAGAGTTGCCGGAGTCTCGGGAAAAATGCTATAGCTGTTTCAGACCGATGAGCTCGTGTATGTGCAAATACATCAAGTCGGTCAAGACGAAGACAAAGTTCGTTGTCTTGATGCATACGCACGAGTTTAAAAAGATCAAGAACGGTACGGGCCATTTCACCCATCTCTCCTTGGAGAACTCAGAGCTCCATATCGGTGTGAGTTTTGCAGACCATAAGCGAGTCAATGCCTTGCTTGAGGATGAAAACAACAACTGTTTTGTGCTTTACCCCTCGGATGAGAGTCTTGTTCTCAATAATACGAGTTTCTCGTCTGATGACAGACAAAACGTGATATTCTTGATCGATGCGACATGGTATTGCGCTAAAAAGCTTTTACGCGACAGTCCCAATCTTCAGGCGCTTCCCAAGGTGAGTTTTGAGCATACTAAAAATTCGGAGTTTAAGATCAAAGAGCAGCCTATGGAGCTCTGTCTTTCGACCATCGAGTCGACGCACTGTGTCTTGGAGTTGTTGACTGTGAACGGGTCTGAGTGTTTGAGCAGTATTGAACTTGATGGGTTTTTGGAACCCTTTAGGAAGATGGTGGAGTATCAGGTGAAATGTACGACGCTGGAGAACAAGTCTCCTAGGTTTAGGGCATAAGGAAGTTTGAATTTCTTGTTATAGTTATTCTTGAGTTAACTTTAAATTTTCAATCTCTTTTTCTTTAGATTTCACTATTGCATTGCCAAGAGATATAACCTGAGGTATTAATTCATTGTGGCAGGACATCATAAACAGTTCAACTTCTTGGTCAACTATATGCTCCTCTTTTCCATTGTGAAAATATGAAAACTTATCAAAGATAAGATCTCGTCCACTATTTTTAATTTTTACAAGATGTTTATGTTTGGTTTTATTGGCATACCCTTTTATTTTTTGAAAGTTTTCATTTTTAAACAAGTTGTCTAATTTCATAAAAAAAGGAAAGTTTTTATATTTATTAATAAACTTCTTATTCCATCCAATATTTCTATTTTCAATGTCATGAGTAACGGGATGTATAATGTTTAATGTATAAGGAAAACAATCAATTAAAGCATGTAAGTTCTGTAAAAATGCAACAGTATGAGCTTCGTATCTAATTCTAGTAGATGTTTCATTTGTGATTGAAGAGTCAAAACGATCAATTAGTAATGCTTTTTTATTAGTGAAAAGTGAGAATTCATCAAAATGATATTTACAATATTCTATACGTTTAGCAATTGATTGAAGTGATGTTTCCAATTGTTGTAGTTCAATAGAGGGAGTCAAGCTTAACTCTATATTTTTTAGTTTAAGTATATGAAAAATGTCTAAATCTTTTTCTTCATCTATCATGTATACTCCAATTTTAACAATAGTTATAACTCTTTTATAGACAACATAATATATGGCTGTTGCTGAATATATTATGATAGCTAAAATAAAATTTGTATGACGACTTATCAACTAAAATTGTAAAACCATGTTTAATATTTTAATGATGCTCTCATACTTCTTTTGACCGCAAAAGAAGTATGCAAGAAAACTCTCTCAACGGCTTCAAGCCGAGTAGCTACTCGGTGCCTTCATTACACATCATTTATCTCTAAAAATGCAAAACTCACTGCGTTCAAACAGTTGCATTTTTTAACGAGAGAAAAGACGTTACATTCAGCTTTGCAGAGGTTTCGATGAGCATCAAGCGGTAAGGCATAATTCAATTCAGAAGCTAAGGCTTCTGTGAAACTTCCTCGACATAGTGAAGTGGCTTTGTTTAATATAGTTTGCTAGGAATAAAAACATTAGTTTTTACATTCATCAATGCGACACCGCTTGAATGTGTCAGAGCATCTGCAAGGCTGAATGGAGGATAAGGTTTAGCGTGTAGAAAACTCAATTGTTTGAACGCAGTGAGTTTTCTAAAGAAGCTTGCGCTTTGAGTTTTTAGCTAAAGTTTATTTGGGATGAAGGTATTCGACAGCTGTCGAACCTGAAGCCGCGGCGAGAGCTTTTCGCTTCCTTTTTGCGGAAAAAAGGATGAGATACCTTAAATGACAAATTATTATGCCAATATATTTAAACTCTCAAGAATAAACCTATAGAGCCCGGGTAACACTTCTTACACTGTCAAGTATATTGGAGCAATTGTCAAGGTACTTGATCGAGTATTCCATCAGACCGGCTTTTTTATTTTTGTCTTCACCATAGATCAATCTGCTGATCAATTCAGGATAAGCATTGCGTATCTGCTTGGCGGTATCATTAAAGGGCTGCATGATGTATTCGATGAGTGTACCTACCAGCGGTACAAAGAAAAGAATAGCGACCACGGCACCGACAATTGAACCGCTCATCTCTACCCAAGACGGCATACCGGTAAACGTGTACCAGTAATAATAGAAGAAGTTCTGTTGGGACATGTAGAGTTCTTTGGCGGTATAGGAGCCGACAAGGGCACCGACCCCGCGCGAGACTTCGCCGACTATCCCGGTAGAGAGGCCCATGTCTATGAGAAAGGATGCCGCCTTGGTACTGAGACGTTTTAGATGGGTGACTTCAAGTGCCTTGTAGGCGATCTCTTCTTTCCAGGTCTGCGTATACTGGGTCAGTTTGTTGTTCTTTCCATCGTCTTCTTGCATCTGCAACAAGAACTGATCCAAAAATCCCTGCAGCCTTTGATGCAGCACGTCGACACAAAAGATGTCATTGGTGAACTTTTCGAGGAGTTCACGTTCACTCAGACTCGGTCGGGAGAACTCTTTGCCTTTGAAGTGGACCGATATGAAACTCAGAAGATTGTTGATAGTGATGAAGAGATCGATGATGTCATTTTTAAAATGCCGTTTGAACATCTGCCAGGGGCTTTTGTAATAATCTTTAGAGAATGCTTCCAGTCGCGGATTGACCATCTCGTAAAGATAGTTGTATAAAAAAGTATTGAGTGCCGATTCAAGGCTTTGTCTTGTATTTTCTTTAGGCATGTCGTGCTTGTCTTTTGTTGGCTTGTGCAAGTTCTTTTTTCGGTACTTGATCCGGTATCGTAACATAAGGTCTCAAATAAGAAGGAATGATACGGCCCTTTATCTTCAGAAGATCTTGGATAAGTCTCTGGGCAACGGTCTGCGGATCGATTTTTAACTCATCGCATAAATAGTCGAACAAAAGTTTGGAGAGTCGGTCTAAGGATATCTTCCAAGTCGAGTCAGTCTGTGAGTAGATCCACTCGCTAAAATCATAAAAAGAGTCATAGACAGTGTTGTCCTTCCAAAGCAGTACAATAGAGCTCTTGAAGTTTCCGCTGTTGTAGGTCAGGTCCCAAAAACGCGCAAAACGTTTCATCTTCTGTATCTGTTTGAAAGAGAGCAGGTCATTGCTCAAGATGTCATAAGGCGGGATGTCACTGTAGCGCATGCCGAATTTCAGATCATGCCGGTCAAGTGTCGTGCCTGAAAGTTTTTTGAGTATGCCGATCTGTATTTCTGATGAACTGATAGAAACAAGTTCATTCAGGTTCTTTCCGAAACTCTCAAGGTCCTCTCCCGGGAGTCCGACGATAAGATCGAGGTGGACGTGGGCTTTAGTCCGGTTTTCGATGAAGTCGAGGTTCTCTTTTATCTTGTTGAGTTTAAGCGGACGGTTGATATTGTTGGCGACTTCGAGGTTAAGGGTCTGTATCCCTATCTCAAGCTGTAAGGCACCGGCAGGAAAAAGAGAGATCTTCTGTTTGATACTTTCGGGAAAGTGGTCTGGGATGACTTCGAAGTGGGCAAAATAGGGCGGTTCTTTGGAAAGGAAGAAGTCCAGGATGGCATTGGCAAACTTCATGTTGAGATTGAAGGTCCTGTCGACGAACTTGAAGTTTCGTGCCCCCATGCTCCACAGATGCTCAAACTCTGTGACCAGAACATCGATATCAAAGTTTCTTACTTTTTCGTCTATAGAGGAGAGACAAAACTCGCACATAAAAGGACAGCCCCGGGATGCTTCTATATAGATATAGCGGTTGTCAATATCATGCTGGCTGTAATGCCGGTAAGGAAGCTTGATCTTGCCGAGGTCTTCAAGGACGGGTTTGATGATCTTCTCATCAGGCGCTGTCTCTTCTTTTATTTCTTTGCAGAGCTTATAAAAAGAGGTGTCGCCTTCACCCTGGATGATATAGTCCGCTTGTGAGAAATCGACACGGAAAGGCTGATAAGAGACTTCCGGACCGCCAAGTATTATCTTCGTCTGTGGCGACACTTTTTTCAAGATCTCGATAAGTTCATGGCTCTGTTGCGCATTCCAGATATAGATACCCAGACCTATGATATCGGGTTTTTCATCCAAGATCTTTTCTGCAATGCTTTGAATCGCATCATTGATACTGAACTCCAGTAAAAGCGTGTCTTCTTGAAGTTCTTGCATATTGGCGTATAAATATCGAAGACCGACAGAACTGTGTGTGTAGCGGGAGTTTAAAGTGCTTAGTATGATTTTCATATAAAATTATACTGTTAATTCGATATAATCTTGATATTAAAAACATATAAACAGGACAAGATATGAAAGAGTGCAGTAGCTTGGAAGAAGTCAGAGCTGAGATTGATAAACTGGATGATCAGATAGTGGAATTGTTGGCAGAGCGCAATGCTTATATCCATCAGGCAGTCAAGTTCAAACAAACGGTTGAAGAAGTCAAAGCAAAAGACCGTGTCAAAGAAGTACTTGAACGTGTTCGTCATAAAGCGCTTCAATTAGGTATGTCACCTAACATGATCACAAGTCTATATAGCAAGATGATCGATGATATGGTCGAATCTGAGATCGAAGAGTTTCGAGACAGAGGTGCGCTCTAGTGTTACCTTATGCCTAAAGCAGTGATCTTCTTTATATTTTAAAACAATTTTTCATTCTATTTACTCTCTATTCGTTATAACTTAATATTATGGTTCCAATCCCTGTCTTAGGGTAAGCGCTTTGAAGCGTTTTAAAGGATCCGTAATGCAACTCCCAGACTTTATGATGATAATCTCATCTTCACAGGGCCTTTCCCTTCTTCTTTGGACAATGATCAGTATTGTCCTTCTGTATATGGCGCGTAGACCTGCGCATGAAGCCATTCTGTCCGTTTCCAAAATACTTTTTCACGCCTTTCGTCTCTTCTCCTCTTCAATACTTTTGGCAGAGAAGCGACTCAAAGAGAGAAACAATGAAGTATTGTTGGCTTCAGGCAGATCAGCATCAGAACGTGTGATCGAACGGGAGTTCGAACGCATCGATGTCTTTGTAAAAAAAGACCTGGCCCATTTTCCGAGTCTGCAAAGAGATATAAGTCAGAATGTGGTCAAACTTGATGAAGATTATCAAAAAAGTGCAGAGATACCTCCTGCTCCTCCAGGGTGGACAAAAGCGATCGAACCTATCGCATCTATCCCTCCTTCGGAAGACTCCATGGTCGCCGAGATCTTGAAAAGTATCAAAGAAGCTTTGGACAAGGGACAGGAAAAAGCACTTGAGACGTATAGAAAAAGTTCACAGCAGCGACATGCTTTTTTAAAGAACATGGTTCCTACTTTACGCCATATCAACAAGTCCGTTGACGGACTGGACAAAAATGTACAGACGCTGCTTGATCGCTCTGCTGCGGTCGACAGACACATGGATGAATATTCCCAGATCATAAAAAAGACGGATAGAGCCGCACAGATGCTTTCGTCTTCATCTATGACCCAGTTCTTTATTGCAGGTTTTGTATTGGCTATTGCTATCGGCGGTGCCTTTATCAACTTTAACCTTATCTCCCGTCCCATGCAGGAGATGGTAGGCGGATCAGTCTATATGATGGGCTTTAAAGTCGCCGATATTGCCGCTTTGGTGATCATTTTGGTCGAAGTCTCTATGGGGCTTTTCTTGATGGAGTCTTTGAGAATAACACGTCTGTTCCCTGTGATAGGGGCTTTGGACGACAAGGTCCGTATTCGTATGATCATCGTCTCCTTTGTGTTTTTGTTTCTTCTTGCGAGTGTGGAAGCAGGGCTTGCCTACATGCGCGAACTGCTTTCAGCCGATGATGCTGCACTTGTGGCAGGTCTTTTGGGCGGAGCAGCTGCGGACACAGTGGACTCTTCAGGCAGATGGATTACGACGGCTGCACAGATGGGGATGGGTTTTATCTTACCGTTTGCATTGACCTTCATCGCGATTCCTTTAGAGTCTTTCATCCACTCCAGCAGAACCGTTCTTGGCGTACTGACGATAGCATTGTTAAGACTCACGGCACTGGTGTTTCGCTTTATGGGTAACATTAGCCGCTATCTTGGTAAAAGCCTTGTCAATATCTATGATCTGATTATCTTCCTGCCGCTTTGGATAGAAAGTATGCTAAGCGGGAGAGCTATGAAGAGAGTGCAGGCGGTACCGGTCATGGTGAATTCACAGGGGGAAACAAACGTAACGAAAGTTTCTGTACGAAAGAGTGCTGCCAAAAAAGCAGCGGTAACAGAAGAACTTGAAACGGTGAAGGAGTAAAGATGAAAACGATCATTCTCACTCTGTTGTTTTTCTTTGGATTCAGCGGATGTTCGACAGGCCCGCATAAAGCACATAACAAAGGTATCTATATGCTTGTAGACACCTCCGGGACCTATACGCTTGAATTAAAGAAAGCACAGCAGATAATCAACTATACCCTGTCCCAGCTTGATGCCGGTGACAGTTTCGTTGTCGCCAGCATCGATACAGGGAGCTTCAGCGAAAAAGATATCATCGCAAAGATCACCTTTGATGACAGGCCCTCAAAGGCAAATCAGCAGAAGCGGGCATTTCAGCAAAAGATTGAAAGTTATATTCATGATGTGAAGTCAAGTCCCTATACCGATATCACAGGCGGTCTGCTTCAAGCCACTGAATATTTAAATGAAAGGGACACACGTACCAAGACCGTGATGATCTTCTCTGATCTAAAGCAGGAGTTGAAAAAGGGTTATGTCCGGGACATACCTTTGTCTATGGATGGATATGATGTGGTCGCCTTGAACGTGACAAAGCTTCGCAGCGACAACATAGACCCGAGGGAATACATGGACAGACTGGAACTTTGGAAGTCGCGCGTTGAAAAAGGGGGTGGAAGATGGGATGTGATCAACGATCTTGAACGCCTGGACAAGTTGATCAAAGAGTAGCAGGTATTATAGAGTGAAAATCAGATTACTTATTTACACTCTATTAATTATTCCTACCTATAATGGCGCACAGATAGAGATGAAATTTAGAAGACCTATCTTAGATTAAGATTACCTCTGCTAAAATCAGTCTAATTTATTTTAAGGAAACAAAAGATGAAAAACCTTCTCGCAATTAGTGCAATGGCCGCTTTGTTATTATTATCAGGGTGTAGTCAAAAAGACCCTTCAATCGATGCTACAAATGAGGCTGGAACAACTGCTGAAACACCAGTTGATGTAAAAGACCCAAGTGCTACTGATGCTAATGGTATGGATGATGGTGCTATTGATCAGTCTGGCACTGAAGCCGGTATGGACAGTGCTGAAAAGACTTTAGGTATGCTTGAAGCAAGTCTTCAGACGATCACATTTGATTTTGACAAGTTCGCTATCAGAACTGATATGGAAGACAAGCTTAAAGCAAATGCAACGATTGCAAATGCAGGTGCATCTGTTTATAATGTTAAACTTGAAGGAAACTGTGATGAGTGGGGTAGTGATGAATACAACTACGCACTTGGCCTTAAGCGTGCTAAAGCAACAAAAGACGCTATGGTAGCAGAAGGTGTTGATGCAGCTCGTATCACAATGGTAAGTTTTGGTGAAAGCAACCCTACATGTACTGAGCAGACTCAGGCATGTTGGTCAAAAAACCGTAGAGTAGACTTCAAACTTCTTCCATAATGACAAGAGTTTTACTTTTAGGCTCTTTGAGCCTTCTTCTTCCACTTTCCCTTTTCGCAGAAAAATCTGCGTTCGGGGCAGGTGACCTTAACAATCCTTCCCCTTACGGCCTGACAAAAGCAGAAAAACATATTCTTGATAACAAAGAGACGATCCAAGATATAGAAGGAACGGTTCGTAAAAATAGAACACGCATCTCTAATATAGAAGAATCAGTCTCTGGTATGAAGAGTATCGTTGAAGGTCTGAATGAGACAGGCCGAAATGATGCCTTGAATCTGCAGTCACTAAAAGACGAGATGAGCCTTATGAAAGATTCGTCTGTACAGATGAATCAGAAGATCGATGAGATCATTGTTAACCATGATGAAAATATAAAAAAACTGAAGATCGTCATGGGTGAACTGAGTTCATTGATCGACACTATCAATAGCACCTATGTGACGAAAGAAGAATACAATGCCTTGGCAACTGAGATAAACAGTTTCAAGCTTGACATCTCCAAGCAGCTTAAAAAGATCTCGGTCGGCAGTTCTAATCCTTTGGACAATGTAAGTAATGCTCAGGTGGCCAAAGATGCCCTGGCACTCTTCAACAAGAAAGAGTATGCCAATGCAATCGATCATTATGAACACCTGATCTCAAAGAAGTATAAACCTGCTGCAGCACACTATTATATTGGAGAAAGCTATTTTCAGTTAAATGAATACAAGAATGCGATCGCTTATTTCAAAGAGAGTGCAAAACTGTATTCAAAAGCCGACTATATGCCAAACCTTATGCTGCATACGGCAGTCGCACTAAAGAAGACAAATGATGCAAGCGGAGCCGAACAGTTCTTTCAGGCTTTGATCGCAAAGTTTCCTAATTCAGCAGAAGCCAAAAAAGCACAAAAACTTCTTAAATAAGAGTGCTTGGGGCTTTTGCCCATCTACCAGACATACTTTCCACAACTTTGAAATATTCTTCAACTCAAATTGGTAAGCCATCTTAAAGTTACTTATGATAAAATCACAAAAATTAAAATGATGATTATTTAATCATTATTAAGGAATATAAAAATGGCAATTGAAAACAATCAGATTGTAGCAATAGAATATGAAGTACGTAGTGGCGATAAAGTCGTTGATAGCAATGTCGGCGGAGAACTTTTGACATTCATGATAGGCAAGCAGCAGATCATTCCAGGTCTTGAAGAAGAAGTATGTAAGATGAGTATGGGTGAAAAGGGCGATGTCCTTGTTCCTGCAGCAAAAGCATATGGTGAGTATAATGAGGAAGCACTTCAGGAAGTCCCTAAAGAGCAATTCGCAGGTATTGAGCTTAGCGAAGGGATGAGTCTTTATGGTCAAAGTGAAGATGGCGGTACTGTTCAGGTTACTGTAAAAGAGATCAAAGAAGAGGCTGTAATGATCGATTACAATCATCCTCTTGCCGGTCAAGACCTTATGTTTACAGTGACAGTTGCAAATGTTCGTGAAGCGACTCCTGAAGAAGTGATGACTGGTGTTCCTGCTGAAAATGCTCAACCTGCTTCAAGCGGTGGTAGCTGTGGTTCAGGGTGTGGCTGTCACTAATTTTATAGCGGCTTCAGATGCTTCTCTTGAAGCATTAAAAACGGCAAACCTACTTAAAGGTCTACCTGTAAACGCCTTTATCTTCGGTCAAAGCGGTACAGGCAAAAAGAAACTGGCGAAGTATATACTTCCCAGTGCTCCCGTTATTGATGCGAGCCATTATGAAGAACTTGAAGGTGCTTTAAGCTCACATTCATCGTTGATAATTTCCAATTTTGACAAAATACCTAATTATGATAATTTTCAAGCATTACTCGATAAATATGAGGTGCGGATCATCGCCCTTGCCAATTCGATCTTCAATGCGGATGTCATAGAACAGTTTTTTGGCATTAAACTCTCTTTGCCGCCTTTAAAAGAGCGTTTTGAAGATGTGAAGTTGTTGGCTGAACACTTTTTAGAAGAAGCAAAAGAGCTTTTAAGTGTTCAAAGCGAGATCAAGATTGATCCAACAAAGATCGGTCTTAGTCAAAATGCGCATACTGTACGTCGTTATGTCTATATGCAAGTCCAACTGCAAGACATAAATGAGTTTGAACTGATGAACATCATGGAAAGCTTTCTAAAAGGACGCATGGGAGGGAACAGTGATTACAGAAACCTGCTGTATCTGTATGAGGCACCTCTTATAAATGCAGGCTTAGAGAAGTTTAAGACACAATTACAGCTTTCGGACAAGCTGGGATTGAATAGAAACACATTACGAAAAAAGATAGCAGAAAACAAGGAATATTTGAAATATGAGTAAGATAGCATTCATCTTCCCTGGACAGGGAAGCCAAACGATCGGTATGGGTAAAAGTTTTGTCGAGAACTCAGGTCTAGCAAAAGAGATGATGACAAAGGCATCTGAACGTATCGGTGTTGATTTTGAAAAACTTCTATTTGAAGAGAACGAAGAGATCAACAAGACAGAAAACACGCAGCCGGCTATATTACTGGTTAGTATGATGGCCCATGCACTTTTTACTGAAAGATCAAACCTGAAACCTGCACTTCTTTTGGGGCATTCTCTTGGTGAGTTTTCGGCTGTCTGTGCAGCAGGTGCTCTTGATTACCTTGATGCTGTTGAACTGGTTCATGCCAGAGGAAAATTGATGCAGGGTGCCTGTGATGAAATCGAAGCTTCGATGATGGTAGTCTTGGGCCTTGAAGACAACCAGGTCGAAGAAGTGTGTGCAAAGGCACAGGCCGAGGGCAAAAAAGTATGGCCTGCGAACTATAATCAAGACGGTCAACTCGTCGTTGCCGGGATGAAGTCTGACTTGGCTTCAATGGAAGCTGTTTTCAAAGATGCCGGCGCGAAAAGAGCGATGCTGCTAAATATGTCTGTTGCATCGCACTGTCCGATCCTTGAGCCAGCTCAGGCTCCTTTGAAAGCGAAGATGCAGGAGATGTTAAATGACAGTTTTTGCGCACCTATCATCTCGAATGTGACGACGACAGCTTATTCTACAAAAGATGAGGCTCTCGAACTGCTTACGGAACAATTGACAAAACCGGTTAAATATAAGCAAAGTATCGAAGCGATCGCAAATGATGTGGATATTGCGATCGAATTTGGTAACGGCAAGATATTGGCAGGGATGAATAAGCGTATTAACAAAGACATGACGACTTACAATATCTTTGATATGGAAAGTCTTGAAGCTGTCTTAGCTGAGCTTGCATAATCAAATGAAAGTCTCTTTAGCTCAGGTCTCACCTAAACTGAACAAAGACAATGTTGATATGCATTTGCAAGAGATCAAATCTTGTGATGCTGATGTCATTGTCTTTCCTGAGCTTTCTTTAAACGGGTATATGCTTCAAGACAAGGTCTATGAAGATGCTTTTACCCTTGATGAACTGGATTGTTTTGTCCAAGCGAGTCACAGCATAGACATCGTCTTGGGTTGTGCGCTTAGACAAGACCATCGTATCTTTAATGCAGGGATATATTTCAGCAAGGGTGGGATCAAGCATATCCACCATAAGGTCCATCTTCCGAATTACGGGATGTTTGAAGAGGCACGCTACTATTTCAAAGGTGAAAGCATAGAGTTTTTTACGACGCTTTATGGCAATACAGCAGTGGTCGTCTGTGAAGATCTTTGGAGAGCTGAAAGTATTTCTCAACTCTCAGCTAAAAAGCCCGAGATAATCTATGTACTTGCAAACTCGCCGGTTCGAGATTTCAAAGATGAGACATTTCTTATCAAAGAGCAATGGGAGGCGATCTTAAAGACCACGGCACTTTTATGCGGTTCTTATGTCGTCTTTGTAAACCGTGTGGGCTTTGAAGACGGTATCGGTTTCTGGGGCTCTTCGATGATAGTGACGCCTTCCGGCGAGATCGAGGCTGAACTGGAAGGTTTCCAGGTACAGAGCAAGACATTCACCTTGAATAAAAAACTTCATTTCGCACAAAAACAGATCATCAAAAACGATGTATAAGGGAGATCTATGACAATAGCCATTATGGGTGCAATGCCCGAAGAGATCGCTCCTCTTTTAGAAAAAGTAGGAGAATATACGCTTAGCGAATATGCAGGCAACAAGTATTATCAGGCTAATTATGCAGGGCATGACCTTGTGATCGCTTATTCGAAGATTGGAAAAGTCTTCTCTACATTGACAGCGGCGACGATGCTTCAGAAGTTTGGTGCCCAACTGCTTTTATTCTCCGGTGTCGCCGGTGCTATTAATCCAAAGCTGAAGATCGGAAACCTTATTGCCGCGACAAAGTTGTGCCAGCATGACCTTGATATCACAGCCTTTGGCCATCCTCATGGATATGTGCCTGAGGGCAAACAGTTTATTGAAGCGGATGCAGGACTTATCTCAAAGGCCAAAGAAGTCGCAGCAGAGATGAAGCTTGAGCTTATGGAAGGCACGATCGCGACAGGGGATCAGTTTGTCGCCGATCCGGAACGCAATAAGTGGATTGGCGAGACTTTCGGGGCAGATGCTTTGGAGATGGAAGGTGCTTCAGTCGCCTGTGTCTGTGATGCGATGAAGATACCGTTTTTCATCCTTCGTGCTATATCGGATGCAGCGGACATGGATGCAAGTTTTTCATTTGACGAGTTCTTGGAATCTTCAGCGATAGAATCTGCAAACTTTATCATTAAAATGGTAGAACATATTGAGTAAACAAAAGCCACTATTACCGTCAAAAAAGATCATGTCTCAGCTGGGCAAGACGAATGCTGCTTTCGGTCTGATAGAAGAGGGTGACAAGATCCTTGTCGGGCTCTCAGGCGGAAAAGATTCGTTAACGCTTATCCATGCGATGAAAGAGCAGCAGAGACGCGCTCCCTTTGCTTTTGAGTTTACAGCCGTGACGGTCTCTTACGGCATGGGGGAGAACTTTGATTATTTGGCAAGACACTGTGAAGAGTATGGCATCAAGTTTCTTGTAAAAGACACGACAATCTATGAGACAGCTCAGGAGAAGATCAGAAAAAACTCTTCGTTTTGTTCCTTTTTCTCACGAATGCGACGCGGGTCCTTGTACAGTATTGCCGAAGAGTTGGGCTGTAACAAACTGGCTTTAGGCCACCATCTTGATGATGCTGCCGAGAGTTATTTTATGAATCTTATCTATAATGGACAGATGCGTGCCCTTTCACCAAAATACAGGGCAGGCAACGGTCTTGTCGTTATCCGTCCACTGATTCAGATGCGTGAGCGCCAGCTTTTGGGATTTGTAAGAGACAACGGACTTGAAGCCATCGGCGATGAAGCCTGTCCAGCCATGAGGTTTGACGTGAAGATGCCTCATGCACGTGCATCGATGAAAGAGATGCTGGCGGATATGGAAGCCAAATATCCGGATATCTTTGTTTCTATCAATGCTGCTTTCTCTAATATTTCGGATGAAAGCTTTTTTGATCCTGAACGTTTTTCTTTATAATTTTTTTTTTGTAGGTAACTTTTAGATTGTTTGGTTAATATTTAATCCAAATAGGGGAAAGTTATGCTAAATAAACTCAGGCGTTCATGTCAATATGAGCGGATGGCTGACTGCTATGATGAGCTGATCCGTTTATTTATCTCTGTGACTTATAAGTCTAGCCTCGCATACGGAAGTGCTGTACTTATCTATGTGTGGTTTTTACAGACTTATATCCCTTCTTCTTTTTTACTTCCATGGACTATTATTCAGCTTAGTTATCCCTTCTTCCGTCTTTATCTGGCAACAAGATATAAAGATGTTGAATTGACAGAAGAGATAAAACTCAAGTTTCAATGCCAGCATATGCTTCTTACACTGCTTAGCGGAGTGCTCTGGGGTATGGGCAGTATTCTTTGTGTGCTTTATGCGCCGACTCCGTATGAGTATATGGTTTTAGCGCTAATCATCGGTCTGAGTGCGGGTTCTCTTTCAACGCTTAGCCCCTTGTATAAAGTCTATCTCGCTTTTAATCTGCCTGCACTCCTGCTTTTGATCCTCTCTTTTCTTCTCTATTCAGACACACTTCATTCTGCCATCGCCTTTATGACTCTGATCTATATGATCATTGTCCCATCAGCCTCTTGGGATGTCCACAAAAGTTTTAAGAGTGTCGTTGAACTGAATGAACTGTATCAAAAAGCCCAGGAAGAGCTGAAAGTGCTTAACAGTTCGCTGGAAAACAAAGTCAAAGAAGAGGTCGAGCATAGTCGCCAAAAGGACCAGCAGATGCTGGCACAGTCACGTCTTGCCCAAATGGGTGAGATGCTGTCGATGATAGCCCATCAGTGGCGTCAGCCTCTTTCAGCTATTACGGCGACCACTGGGAGCATGGAACTACATATGCAGTTAGAAGAATACGATCCCGTATATTTTTTGGACAGTCTTAAGAAGATCAATAGGTATACCCAGCACTTATCGACTACTGTAACTGACTTTCGTGACTTTTTTAAGCCTGATAAAGAGAAGGCTCTGTGTACATTAAATAAGATTGTACAGGGCTCGCTGCATATTATCGGTACTTCATTGGAAGCCCAGGGTGTACTTATCGAGGTTTTTTTAGATTCAAAAGAAGAGTTTTATACCTATCCGAACGAGTTGAAACAAGTGGTCTTAAATATCATTAAAAATGCACAGGATGTCTTCAACGAAAAAGAAGAAAACAGCTTAGAGAAGATCCAAAAACCGCGTATTTTTATTAAGACACAGACTTCAGACAATGAACTGATATTGATGATAGCAGACAATGCTGGCGGGATATCCGAAGAACATATGAGTTTAGTCTTTGATCCTTACTTTACGACCAAAGAAAAGAGAGATGGGACAGGTCTGGGCCTGTATATGTCAAAGATGATCGTCGAAGAGCATTGCAATGGAAAACTAAGCGTCGAAAACCAAGAAGAGGGAGCTTGCTTTATCATAAGGCTCCCGCGTTTGTAAAGCTACATCTTTACTTAATTAAATCTCAATGCCATTTTTTTAATTTACTGATTTTATTTCTTTTGGTATAATTCAATACTATTATAAAAATCAAGGTAGATTATGAATGTATATCCAGATAAAGCTATGCTAGAAAACTCAGATATGAAGATTGTCGACATACGTACTCCGATGGAATGGATGCAGACCGGCATTGTTCCTGGCTGTAAAACAGTCACATTCTTTGACGAAAGAGGAGGCTATGATGCCGAAGCCTTCTTAAAAGCAATGGATGAACTTGGTGGGAAAGATGTTGAGATTGGCTTGATATGCCGTACCGGATCCCGAACGGCTCAGATCGCAAATTTTATGGCGCAGCAGGGTTACAATGTCAAAAATCTTGCCGGCGGAGTCATGAAACTGATGGGTGAAGGATATGAACTAGAAGCTTATGAAGGCTAAAAAAACAGGACATATGACAAGAACACTTGTCAATGGGTCTGAATAGAGCCCTGCTCATAGGTATTGGAAAGAGTGTCATTCGTCTCTTCATAAGGCTCTGCCTTCTCTGAACACGCAGTATAAAGAAGCAGAGTCAGAGCAAGAAGAGAAATCCGTGTTATATTCTTTATGCTTCTCATCACCCCTCCTTGGAATACTCTTCTTTTAGATTTTGTAAAAACTCAAGCATACGTATTTGGTAGGTAGAAGTGTCTTCATCAATACTGCATTCAATGATGGGGTGCAGGAGAGAGATGTCAATTTTATCCGCATACCTTGGTATCTGCTGCAGTTCTTTTTGAATATCGTTAACAAGGTCATCTATATTGAGTCCATTCTTGTGATGCACTTTGTGCACATACTCACGGGTAGTCAGAAGAAGCATGTTGACACGATCTTTATCTTTGTATATCTGCATTCCGGCTTCATGCACCAATGTATATTCACACTCTGAAGGATGTCTGTTGGCTGCGATTATAAGAGCAAATATCTTGGCACGAAACTCTAATGAACTGTGATGGTATATAAGTATTTCACGAAGGCCCGTATAAATATAATGTTTTAAACTGAATAAAAATTTCATCTGAATCCATACTTTAAATTCTCTTATTATAACACTATTTTATTTATATTTTTATCTTCGTCTCTTTAGTGAGAAACAGGATGGAAATAAAGAATAAATAATAAAGATTAAGCTGAAATGATATTGAAAAAAGTTATTTTATTATTATGAAATTTTTTCTTTCTTTCCTGATTTTTTTGAATGTCATTGTACATGCTTTTGACGAAGACAATAAGAGTGACTATTTTGAACCGAATGTAATTGATATATACCATGGGATGTTTAGTGCAAAAGTCTATGAGTGGGGAATAGGGATTGACAAGGCGATTCTAAATAGCTATGAGTTCTTTGAAGAGAATAATAATTCAGGGATGTCTAAAGCGAGTCCAAATGATTATATTGTAGATATCAATACATCAGGTTATATCCAAGAGAACAATATAAGTACAACTGCAGATGTAGATACCACCTTGTTTGCGGAAGATGTAAACGAAAGTAAAACAGAAGAGCTTCCCTTAGCGGCAAGATTAAAGGGGCCTATGCTGGAAGAAGGGCTTGGTATTGAGGAGTTTTTCCTGACACGCAAGCTTTTAGAAGAACGGGATAAGTCCTATGTCAGGGTGAGCTTTGTAGAGAGCTTCAACTCTTTGGAAAAAGAGGTCTTTACAGCTACTGTCAGGGCCCGTCTCTATCTGGGACGAAGCAGAAAAAAGCTGCGTCTGTTTATTGAGAATCTTAATGACGATACGGCAAAGAACATAGGTACCGACAATGACAAAGAAGCTCCGGCCATCGGTATTGAACGCAGGTCACATGACATATTAGGTGTCAAACAGAGATATTCTATAGGGGTACGCGGTTTTGATCTCTTTGCTAGGGCCAGATATTGGTATGAGAGCAATGTTGGGATATGGAGAGTGGAACCGGTACAGACCTTTACATATTCGATCAAGAACGAGTTCTCCGAGCTTACTGAACTCTACCTTGATACACCGACAAGTGAAAGCACACTTTTGCGTTTTGTCATCGACAGGGGCACACAGTCGGGTGAGGACGGCATGCAATATGACGGTTTTGTTCAATGGTTCTATCAGCACAGAAGGTATGGCGGTCTCAGTTTCAATCTCGGGTTCAACGGACATACAAACTATGAGAACACTGTCGATGGCTCAAACCCTCCGCTTATCCAAGAAGAGAACAAGGTCTTTAATTATCTCTTCCTGATGCGATGGCGTGAAAACTTTTGGAGAAAATGGCTTTTTTATGAGATCGGACCGGGAGTCAACTACCATGAACAGCATGATTATCGCCCTAACTATAATATATTCTTCGGTATAGATATGTTTTTTGGACATGTATAAGATAAGAGAGGTATGGATCTGTCTGTTTAGACTGTCTCAGGCTGCAGATCCAGATCAAGAAGTGCCAGTGCTTTGTGATCGGCTGTAGAGAGGGCAAGCTTCTTTATCTCTTCCAAAGAAAACCATTCATGCGCTTCTATCTCCTCTGTATGCAAATAGACTTTGGCTTTAAGTTTAAAGTGTGAATAGGTATGGGTTATCTCACCCAGCGCTTGGCTGTAGATGATCTCTTCATCCTCACTGTATTCACTGAACCCCCACAGACCGTTTAGAAAACGCGACTCTCTTTGTCTAAGAGCAAATCTGTTTTTGTAGTGATGGATGACAATATACCTGTTTCGCACGGGAACGGTTTTTTTACTCTTCTTTTGGGGAAAGTTAAGCGGATTTAGCTTGCCTTCACAGATCACTTCAAAAGGACAGGTATGGCACAGGGGCGACTTGCTTGTACATATGCTCGAGCCAAGGTCCATCATAGCCTGATTGTAGTCATAGGGCCGGGTCGCATCAAAGAGCTCATAGGCTTTTTCCCAAAGAGCCTTATCCGAGATCTTGCTTATGGCAAAGACCCGAAAGAGAATACGTTTGACATTGGCATCCATGATAGGTACCGGTGTCTTATAGGCAAAGGCGGCAATCGCATGGGCGGTGCTTTGCCCTATACCCGGAAGCGCAGTAAGTTCTTTGACTGTCTGAGGTAATGTCACCTGACACAGTTTTGCAGTCTTGTGAAGGTTTCGTGCCCGTGTGTAGTAGCCCAGACCTTCCCACTTTTTCAGTACTTCATCTTCACTGGCAGAAGCAAGGTCGTGCAAGGTGGGAAAGGTCTTTATAAAGGGAAAGTAAAAACGCTCAAGTACCGTTTTGACTTGCGTCTGCTGAAGCATTATCTCACTTATCCATATCTTATAGACATCTTCCGTCGTACGCCATGGAAGATCGTGGCGTCCATGCAGAGAATACCACTGAAAAAGTCTGTCATGTGCTTCTTTATACATGTGAAAGTGTATCAAAATTTAGTTAAACTTACAGGTATGAAACTTGTCCAGGAACACACGACATATACCTTGGAGATAAAGCAGTCCAAGTTTATTGCGCATCTTATCCCTTATTCTGATTATGAAGAGACACTGCAGCGTCTTAAAGAGGAACATCCCAAAGCCCGTCATTTTGTGGTTGCCTGGCGTTATGCCAATACCTTCGGACAGATCGTAGAACACTGCAGTGATGACGGTGAACCCAAAGGGACATCAGGGAAACCGACATTGGCAGTACTGGCAGGGAATGAACTCATTGACTCCGCCGTTATTATCGTACGGTATTTTGGCGGGACAAAGCTTGGGACAGGGGGGCTGGTACGAGCCTATTCGGATGCCTGCAACGGTGTTATCAAGGAAAGTACGCTAATCCCCTATATAAAGAGAGAGAACTTTGTTTTCAGTGTCAATTACAGCGACATCGGTCTGATCGAATATAAACTGGAAGAACACGGGATCGTAATACTTGAAAAATCTTTTGATGAGAAGGGGGCTGTTGTCACGACATCGGCAGAAAGATCCGCATGGGAAAGCTTTTTCAAAGAAAATGAGCGTCTTGTTTGTATAAAAGAGTGATAAGAGTGCCACTAAAACCTATTTATCGACACTCTTTATAGACTTTTAAGTAAAGCTTAACTACAATTGCACGAATATAACTAATAGAAGGACGCTTAATATGAAACGTACTTATCAACCACATAGCACACCGCGTAAACGTACACACGGTTTCCGTTCACGTATGGCTACAAAAAATGGTCGTAGAATCATTAATAGACGCCGCGCTAAAGGGCGTAAGAGCTTGACTGTATAAACCGTTTTAAAAGATTGAAGCTTCCTCGGGAGTTTCAGCTGGTTTATAAAAGAGGCAAGGCAGCACATGCCAAATCCTCAGTACTTTTTTACCTTAAGGGTGAAGAAGGTAAAATTGGTTTTACCGCCAGTAAGAAAGTCGGCAATGCGGTTTTTAGGAACCGCGCAAAGCGTCGTCTTCGTGCACTTTTTTCAGAACTTTCCCCACAACTTGTTTCCGGTACTTATATCTTCGTCGCAAAAGAAGCTATTAAAGAGACTTCCTATGATGAACTCAAAGCAGATATGATGAAAGCATTTAAACGTGTAGGTGCGATCGTATGATACGTAGATCTCTTCTTGCACTTTTGAGTATCTATCAAAAATTCTTTACGCTGATTGGCTACGGCTCCTGCCGTTATTATCCAAGCTGTTCGGAATATGCGCGATGGCAGTTTGAAAAAAATTCGCTTCTTCCGGCATTTTTCTTCACATTTGTCCGTATTTTACGCTGCAATCAACTTTTTAGGGGTGGAATTGACTATCCTGTAGTAAACAAACTAAGTTGTAAGATTAAAAAAGATAAAATATCACCGATTAAATATTGGTACGTTCCTAAGGGGAATGGAAAATACTATCTTATAAAAAATTTTTCCAAAGGGTAATCGTGTTAGAAAAAATGACTTCAAATCAAAGATTGATACTTGCACTGGCAGTCTCATTCGCCTTTTTTATGGCTTATACAGCTATCTTCCCGCCAAAACCGCTTAATAATGAAAATAATGTGACTGTTCAGGGTAAGGCTCAGACTGCTTTGTCTCAGACATCTGTAGACCTAGGACATGATACAAGCGCAAGTTCTACCGGCTCAGACAGCGCCATCTTGGCAAAGCTGACGGGTTCAAACTATATTCTGACGATCGATACGCTTGGCCGAGTCGCTCAAAAAGAGATGCTTGAAGCAAAGTTTTCGGATGAAGATACAGGAAATGCCAAACTGATCTCTGAAACAGGTGCCAAACCGCTGCATATCCGTTTTGCAGACAAGGTCCTTAACAAAGAAGCAGAGCAGAAACCTTACACCTCCAATGTAAAAGAAGCAAACTTGGTAGACGGCCATGTCTCTGTTACTTTGACACAGAAACTTTCTAGCGTGACCGTGGTCAAAGAGCTGACCTTCTATGCGGACGGACATTATGATGCCAATATCAAATTGAGCACTGACAAACGTTACTTCGTCTATCTCGGTATGCATCCGACTTTTGAAGACAAGCAGATGATGGCAGTAGAAGGTGTGATGGTAGATACGGGTGATCACCTGATCACTATCATCGAAGACGGTGATGCAGAAGGCATGAAGTCATTCAACGATGTGAACCTTGCTTCTTCTTTCTCACAATATTTTGCGTCTATCTTTTACGGATTGGACAAAGAGACACTGATCAATGTAGACAGAGACAGAAACAATAACCCTGTTGTCTTCATAGAAGGTCTTCAGAACTTTACTTTCAACGGTTACATCGGACCAAAAGACTACAAGATACTAAATACAATCAATCCTGACCTGGTTCATGCCATTGAATACGGCTGGTTTACTTTTGCCGCGGCACCGCTGTTTCAACTGCTGATGTTCTTGCACGGTCTTGTCGGGAACTGGGGATGGGCTATTGTCATGTTGACGATCATCATCCGTCTTGCTCTTTTCCCGTTGACGTTCAAGGGTATGATCTCTATGCAGAAACTGAAAGAAGTGTCACCGAAAGTAAAAGAACTTCAGGCAAAATATAAAGGTGACCCACAGCGTATGAACGCCGCAGTAATGGCACTTTACAAGAAAGAAGGCGCGAATCCTTTAGGCGGCTGTCTTCCACTTTTGATGCAAATTCCTGTATTTTTTGCGATTTATAGGGTATTATTAAATGCTGTAGAATTAAAAGGCGCAGAGTGGACTCTGTGGATCACTGACTTGGCACATATGGACCCGACATTTGTCTTACCGATTTTAATGGGTGCAACGATGTATTATCAACAAAGAATTACGCCAAGCAATTTCACTGACCCTATGCAAGAAAAGATATTTAGATTTTTGCCGTTAATATTCACATTTTTCTTTGTGACGTTCCCAGCCGGACTTGTCCTGTACTGGTTAATTAATAATATTTTCTCTATTGCTCAACAATTCATAGTAAATAAAAAATTTCAAGCCATGAAAAAGGCTAAAGAGGTATAAATTATGGTCAAAATAGAAGCGGAGTCATTAGAAAGTGCCTATTCGCTGGCAGCTTCCAAGCTGTCATGTTCTATTACGCAATTAAATATTGAAGTCATCCAGGCACCTTCAGGCGGGATACTGGGATTTTTTAAAAAGAAAGCGATCATTGTCGCCACATCGAATGCACCGGTCAACGTAGAAGTGAAACCTGAGCCGGTGGCTGCTCCGGAACCTGCCAAGACTCCTGAAGCCAAAGAAGAAGAGACTGCTGCTCCAAAAGAAGCAGTGCAAAAGCAGGAAAGAACAGAGAAAGAACTCGCTTACAGACAGACATCAAAGAGAAGACCTAAACCGCAGCCAAAAAGCAAGCCTTCACGCAATGACATCATCCTTCCGGCCTCTTTTGTCACAGACCAGGAAGACGATTATGACGGTTCAGATATCTATGATGATGAGGATGAGACGATCTATGTCGGTGAAGAGACAGAAATATGCGATAAATCGCATGACGAGATACATGAACTCCTGGAAAACAGTTCACGTGCGGTGCGAAACTCTCATGCTGTCGATAACTTCTTTGAAGAGAGCTGCAGACCAAGCGAAGTAGCTGCCGAGATTAAAGAGAAGATCGATGCTCTTTTCAAGCATGCCTGTTTTGATATCGATGAGATCAACGTATGCGAACATGATGACAAGACTGTCCTGGTCGAGTTTTCAGGAAAAGATGCGGCACTGCTTATTGGAAAGGAAGGGTACAGATATAAGGCTCTTTCGTATATGCTCTATAACTGGATCAATGCGACCTATCAGCTGCAGCTTCGCCTTGAGATAGCGGAATTCTTGAAAAACCAGGAAGAGATGATATGCAAGTATCTTGAGGGTGTCTACGAAAACATCAACCGTGACGGCAGAGCGCAGACCAAGATCCTTGACGGGGTTCTTGTGCAGATCGCCTTGCGTGAACTTCGTGCAAGCTACCCGGATAAATATGTCGCGATCCGTTCGACGCGCGACGGTGCAAAGTTTATCATCATCAACTCTTTTAACAATAACGAAAACTACTAAGAGTACGGGAAGATGAACGATACAATAGCGGCAGTAGCCACAGCCCACGGTATCGGTTCGATCTCGATCATCCGCTTGAGCGGAGAAGCCTCTCTCGATATCGCAAAAAAACTTTCAAAAAAAACTGATTTCAAAACACGCCATGCGACCTTGACACCCCTTTACAACACAGCAGACGAACTGATCGATGAAGCGATCGTCATCTACTTCAAAGGTCCCAACAGCTTTACAGCCGAAGATATCATCGAGTTTCAGTGCCACGGCGGAAAGATAGTCGCGGCGCAGGTCTTGCAGGCTGTCCTTGATGCGGGTGCACGTCTGGCCGAACCGGGAGAGTTCTCCAAGCGTGCTTTCCTTAACGGACGAATCGACCTGACCGAAGCAGAAGCCATTGCCCAGCTGATCGAAGCAAAGAGCGAGGATGCTGCAAAGATACTTGCCAAACAGATGAAGGGTGCACTTAAAGGCTATGTCGAGAGTGTCCGCGATGAGCTTTTAAACATCCTTGCCTATTCTGAAGTGACCATCGATTATGCTGAAGAAGACCTCCCACAAGACCTGATAGACCAGATACTTGCACGTCTTGATGCGCTTCGTCTCCAGCTCTTGGACACGCTTCAGGCAAGCCAGAGCCGAGCGGGTCTGATGCAGGGCTTCAGGGTCGCTATCATCGGAAAACCCAATGTCGGCAAAAGTTCTTTGCTGAATGTGCTTTTGAACTACCAGCGTGCCATCGTCTCTGACATAGCCGGGACAACGCGTGATACGATCGAAGAAGAAGTCAAGATAGGTACGCACCTTATCCGCATGGTAGACACGGCAGGGATCAGAAATGCGAATGACGAGATCGAGCGTATCGGGATAGAACGCAGTATCGAGGCCATTGAACAAAGCGATATCGTAATAGCGCTGTTTGACAGTTCGCGTGACTTTGATGAAGAAGATGCAAAGATCGTCTCTCTGATAGAAGAGCACAAGGATGCAAAGTCCTTTATTATCATACTGAACAAAAACGACCTGAATGCGAAGCTGGACAAAAGCAGGATATCTGAGTATGCTCCGATCGAACTGAGCTGTAAAGAGAACGCACGCGAACTTATTGCTGCTATGGCTGAGATCATGGACAGCAAGAACGTCTCGGACGAGATGATGCTTATCTCGACGCGTCAGATCAATGCCGTTCAAAAAGCCTTGCAAGAGATACAGGATGCACAGCTTCCTTTGGAAGAGCAGGAACTTGAGATCTTCTCCTTTCATATGAACATGGCCATAAACGAGATCTCTTCGATAACGCGTCCGTATGAACACTCCGAGATGCTGGACAAGATGTTCGGAAACTTCTGTCTTGGAAAGTAGTCTGTGAAGATTATTGCCATAGACCTGGGTCTGAAGCGCATCGGTCTGGCATACTCGGCAGACAAGAACTTTGTCACACCCCTTAATGCCATAGAACGTAAAAACAGAAATCAGGCCTCTGCTGCTGTCAAAGCGGCTATAGCAGAGTGGGGCGCGGAAGCGGTTGTCATAGGCATTCCCATGGGCGGAAGCTCAGAAGAGGAGATGCGGCGCCGTGTGGCACACTTCATGAATCTTGTGGACTTCGAGGGACCTGTCTATTATCAGGATGAGTCCCGTTCTTCTTTAGAGGCCGAGGAGTCTATGAAGGGGATGGTAAAGCAGAAGAAAGACGGGCGGATCGATTCTCTTGCGGCCAAGATCATTTTGGAAAGATGGATCTCGGCTAATAAGTCAATTGTTGCTGATTAGACTTTTCTAGTGCTGCCATATCAGATAATTTACTATTAGTCCATATTTAGTCTAAGCTTGCTAAAGTGAAATGAGATTTGAGTTCTGAACAATCTATTTTTTTGCTAAATATTAATCTTTATTTTGACCGTCTTTTACATTTTTGAGCACAACTTTCTACATGATATTTTCAAAATATGTTTTTTTACCTTTGTCATCTTAATTAAGGTAAAGAGCTGACATGTCATGTCGTATTGTATTACAAAGAAGAGCATGACCGAAGAGGATTTTGCAACTTAAGTTTTTTACAATATAATTGAGCATTATATTTTTAAAGGGTTGCTTATGGGTGTTTGGGACGGAGTCAAACGGCAGTTACGTTCGGTCATTGAATGGAATAATCCGGGTGCGGATGAACTCTTTTACCGTTGGGGTGAGAACGGCGACGAGATCAAAAATGCTTCTAAGCTTATTGTCGGCCCGGGGCAGGGATGTATCTTTGTGTATGAGGGGAAGGTGGTCTCCGTCATAGAAGAAGAAGGGATGAACTCGCTTCAGACACAGAACATCCCTTTTTGGACTACGGTCACGAAGTTTATGCAAGCTTTTGAAAGTGAGCACAAGGTAGGGCTGTATTTCTTTAAACGTACCCGTATCCTGGACCAAAAGTGGGGCACGCTATCCCCTATCAAATATGATGATCCCAAGTATAAGTTTCCTGTTTCTTTGATGGGCTACGGAAACTACAGTTTCAAGATTGAAGACCCCCGTCTCTTTTTTGTCAATGTACTGGGCCCTCATGAATATTACAGAGTAAGCGATTTTAGAGAGATGATGCTTTCACGTCTCAATCAGCCTATAGCAGACTTTTTGGCGAGTGCACAGTTCTCCTATGCACAGATCGATTCTCAGCGCGAAGAGATCTCTCTGGCCCTGGGGCAAACTCTTGAAAAAGATTTTCACAAGCTTGGGTTCTCTTTGACAGACTTTCGGATCGAAGGTACTGACTTTGATGAAGCGACACAGAACCGTATCAACAAGATTGCGGATATATCAGCGGACAAGTTCGGTGCCGATGCTGCCGGTGTAAGCTATAGCGAACTGCAGAAACTTGAGGCGATGAAAGATGCGGCGAACAACCAGGTGGGCGCGGCAGGACTGATGATGGGAATGGGTGTTGGAGGCGGACTTGCAGGTTCAGTCCTTTCAAGCGATGAGAAAAGTGAGGTACAGGTGTCGAAGGGCTTAAAAGAAAGACTGCTTCAGCTGAAAGAGCTGTTTGATGCGGAACTCATCAGCGAAGAAGAGTACAGTGCGAAAAAAAGAAGTATCTTAGAAGAACTTTGATGGCAAAATGTAGACATTGTTCCGCTCCTCTTCCTTCTAAAAGTATCATATGTGAATACTGCGGTGTTCGTAATGATATAGAACTTCAGCCTAAGGTCGGAATCAATCTTCCCAAAAGCAACCGCAGTTGTCCGGATTGTATGACTATACTCGAGAGTATCGATATCGGTAAGAACAGCCGTTTTATTGTAGAGAAATGTGAACGATGTTTCGGACTTTTTTTTGATCATCATGAGCTGGAAAAGCTTCTTGAAGAGAGTGTCAGCGAGTCGTATTGGATCGATCATCACAAGCTGCACTCCCTTTTGCAGCATCCTTTGCATAAAGACAGGATTCAGTACAGAAAGTGTCCGGAATGTTCGGTCATCATGCAGAGAAAAAACTATCTAGGACGTTCGGGTGTCATAATGGACGTCTGCGTCAGCCACGGTCTGTGGCTGGATGCAGGAGAGTTGAAACAGATACAGGAATGGACAGCTTTGGGCGGAAAACGCAATGCCTTGAAAGATGAACTGGATGAGAAACTGCGTAAGAGCAGAGCCAAAGAGAGAAAACGTCAAAAGGGCCATAGAAATTCTCATTATGAAGATGATATTATAATGGATTCACAAACTTTAGATGATGTTATTGAGATGGTGTCGAGCTTCTTTCACTAGATGCTCAGATGTATGAAGAAGCGCCAAGACTTCTCTTGGCAGATTTAAACCCAACAAAAGGAAAGAAGATGAAAAAGATAATGATCGCATCGCTGATGCTTGCCGGAACGCTGATAGCAGACGGGCTTACGCTGACGAGTAAAGACCTTAAGGGTCAGCTTTCAATGACAGAAGTGTTCAACGGTTTTGGCTGTACGGGAAAGAATATTTCGCCTGAACTTTCATGGACAGGTGCGCCGGAAGGTACAAAGAGCTTTGCCGTGACTGTCTATGATCCGGATGCACCGACCGGAAGCGGATGGTGGCACTGGCTGGTCTTCAATCTTCCGGCATCGACACAGGGATTGCCAAAGGGTGCCGATCTGAGCAAGAGTACGGCAGTAGAGAGTATGACAGACTACGGTTCTACAGGATTTGGCGGAGCTTGTCCTCCGGTAGGCGACAAGGCGCATAGATACGTCTTTACCGTGCATGCGCTGGATGTTGAGAGACTTGATCTTAAATCCACATCCAACCCGGCTCTTGTCGGATATTATATCAATTCCCATACCCTTTCCAAAGCTTCTTTAATCTCTTATTACGGCCGTTAAGAGACTCTGTTTTGGGATATATATGTCTCAAAACAGCTTTTCTCTTTGTAATCGAATCTTTAATAAGATTGACCGTTCTTATAAACATTTTATTGATTTTTGAATTTCAGTCAATACTTCGAGATAGGGTCTTGAACTCTTTGATTGGGAAAAAGATTTAAAATTTTTTATATAAAAAGTTGCTACAATGACAATCCAAATAAAATAAAAAGGTTTTGCTACATGATAAATGAAGCGATTTTACGACAATTGGACTATGCACCCAATGAAGCATTAAAAGAACAGATTGGGCGTATTATTAAAAATACAACAGATTTTGAAAAAATTGAGAAACATATGCTGGAACTGCATAAGCAGTTAAAAGTAGACGACTCTTACATTGCAATGTCCAATTCAGAAGATTATTTTAAGATAAAGATCGAAGCACCGAGTCCGGAATTGATGGAAGAAGCCCATCAGAAGATCCAGCACTGGGCAGAAAAGTACAAGGTACAGTTAATGAAAGTCGATCAAAAAGAGACCTACTATATCAAAGGTTTCATGCATTAATATGGATATTGAACCTATCACACAGATGGGCTTTGACAAGCTCACTGAAGAGTTTAAATATCTAAAAGACATTGAAAAACCCCGTGTCAATACTGAAAAGCAGGAGGCTGCTGCTCAGGGGGATAGAAGCGAGAACGCTGAATACCATGCCGCTAAAGAAAAACTACGCCATATTGACAAACGCCTCTTCTTTTTAAACAGCCATATTCAAAAATGCAAGATCATCGATCCTTCCGTCTTGTCAAATGACAGGGTCCATTTCGGTTCGACCGTCACATTGATCAATCTTGAGACAGATGAAAGAGAAGTCTATACTATCTGCGGTGTCCTTGAAAGTGAACCTGAGAACGGACTGATCTCTATTCATGCACCCTTGTCGAAGATAATGCTTGGCAAGGCTGTGGAAGATGAGTTCATACTTAGACTTCCAAAGGGGAAGAAAGAGTATGAGATCGAAAAGATCGAATATATCCCTATCTTCGAATTGAAGAAAAACATCCGTACACTTGAAGACTACAGTATCAAATAGACCTGTTTTGTCGATTAATGGTTGTAGGTGTTTTCCATCAACGAAGGGTCAAGCTGGTCGAGAGTGGTCGTGTTCAACATCTCTTCGAGTGCTATTTTCGGAAGTTTATAGGACTCATGCAAGGAACAAGGCTGCTCAATATTGCACGCTTTTTCGCCTAAGGCACAGTTAGAGCAGTCATTTTCACCAATGGCATCGAGTATGTCGATAAGATAGACCTCGGATGTCGTTTTATTAAGTGCAAATCCGCCGTTACGCCCTCTCATAGCCGTTAAGATCTCGGCCTTGGCAAGTTTTGTCAGTAGCATAGTCAGATATTTGTAGGGAATGTTGGTGCTTTCATGGATGTGGGTTGCAGAGAATAGTGTACTGGGGTCTTTTGATATGAATATCAGAATTCTGAATGTATATTGAGCTGTTTTACTGAACATGATTCTTTTGATAACCTTATAAATATTTTTGGGGATTCTATCGTAAAAAGATAAAGGTGTGTGGTGAATTTATACTCTATATTGTAATTTATAGCTTTTCTAAAGGATGACCTAAAGCAATTTTTAGCACATTTCAACTATAATCACGCCCTAGACTTTTTGTATATGGCCTTGAACGAAGTTCATGTACCAAGAGTCTACAATAATCTTATCCAAGGAACCCTCGTGAGCTACGAAATTGAAAACATAGAAGAAGCTTGTTCATCACATAAAATCTCTGCAGAAGAGTACAAGAACATTTTAACTATTTTGGGACGCGAACCAAATATGGTCGAACTGGGTATCTTCTCTGCTATGTGGTCAGAGCACTGTTCGTACAAATCTTCCAAAGTGCATCTAAGCGGTTTTCCTACAAAGGCTCCTTGGGTCATTCAAGGTCCGGGAGAAAATGCCGGTGTCATCGATATCGGTGACGGATATGCAGCGGTCTTTAAGATGGAATCTCACAATCACCCTTCTTTTATTGAACCGTATCAGGGTGCGGCTACGGGTGTCGGCGGTATCATGCGCGACGTCTTTACTATGGGAGCCCGACCGGTGGCAAGTCTTAACTCTCTTCGTTTCGGAAATGTCCTGAATGATGATTCGATCTCTTCTCACCAGCGTTTTTTGGTGCGCGGTGTTGTTGAAGGTATCGGCGGATACGGAAACTGTATGGGTGTACCGACTATCGGCGGTGAAGTAAGTTTTGACGAATGCTATAACGGAAATATCCTGGTCAATGCCTTCAACCTCGGTATTGCAAAATCAGATGAGATCTTCTATGGTAAAGCAGAAGGGATCGGAAATCCGGTCATGTACGTCGGGTCAAAGACTGGCCGTGACGGTCTTGGCGGAGCTGTGATGAGTTCGGACTCTTTCACCGAAGAGTCGAAATCACTTCGTCCGACAGTCCAGGTCGGTGACCCGTTTACAGAGAAACTTCTGTTGGAAGCCTGTCTAGAACTGTTTAAGACAGATTATGTTGTCGGTATCCAGGATATGGGTGCAGCCGGACTTACCTCGTCTTCTTTTGAGATGGCAGGGCGTTCAGGTTCGGGAATGATCATGCATCTTGACAAGGTCCCGGCCCGTGAAGAGAACATGACGCCGTATGACTTTATGCTTTCAGAATCCCAAGAGCGTATGCTTATCTGTGCGAAAAAGGGTTCGGAGCAGGCGATCATCGATATCTTTGAAAAATGGGACCTGGCCGTCGCTGTTATCGGAGAGGTGACGAATACAGGAAAGATGGAGCTGTTCTTTAACGGCGAGAAGTGTGCGGATGTACCTGTCGACCCTGTATCAGAAGAGGCACCGTGTCTGAACCGTCCTATGAGCAGACCTGCTTACCTTGATGAAGTCAACAAGGTCGACATCACAGACTTTGAAGCAGTATCAAATCAAAAAGCATTTAGCAAACTTATGGCTTCTATGGAAGTCGTTGACAAGTCATGGATCTATGAACAGTATGACTCTATGGTACAGACCAACACGATCAAAAAAGGCGGTAGCCTTGATGCTTCTGTCATCCGCGTCAAAGAAAACGGCAAGGCGCTTGCGATGAGTTCAGACTGTAACGTGCGCCACTGCTATATCGATCCTAAGGGCGGTGCAGCTGCAGCTGTTATCGAATCAGGCAGAAACGTCGCTATGACAGGAGCGCAGCCTTTGGCTATTACAGATTGTCTAAACTACGGTAATCCGGAAAACCCGGAAGTGATGTGGCAGTTCGCTCAAGGCTGTCTTGGTATCAAAGAAGCCTGTGCTGCGCTTACTACACCTGTTATCGGCGGTAATGTCTCTTTATACAATGAGACAAACGGCGTCTCAGTGTTCCCTACACCGTCTATAGCAACGGTCGGTGTCAATGATGATGAGAACAAGGTCCTGTTTAACTCTTTCCAGAAAGAGGGAAATACACTTTATCTTCTAGGCGAGACTAAATCTGAGTTTGGCGGTTCTTTATATATGAAAGAACTATACGGGAAAGTCGCAGGTGTCCTTCCTGAGATCGATTATGACAAAGAGTTGAGCCTTTGGAATACCGTTATCAATGCCAATAAAAAAGGTCTTCTTGCATCGGCAAAAGATTGTTCATCAGGCGGTCTGGCTCTTGTTATCGGTAAGATGGCAGCAGTGAGCTCGATGGGTGCAAAGGTACAGGTGACGACAAACAATGCCAATGATATCTTCTCAGAGTCTTTTTCAAGAGCAGTCGTCGAAGTGTCACCTGAAAACGCACATGCTTTTGAAGCGATGATAGATGGGATATCTTTTGAGAAGATCGGCTCTGTCGGCGGTAATACAGTCGAGATCAATGACGTTTGTATGGAAATGGCTGAGCTTAAAGGCCTGTACTTTGATACTTTCAAAAAAGTCATCGAACAAGATATCTAAACGATCTTTTTAAAGCCCCTTTGGGCTTTATTCCCTTCCTATCTGCCATTTCCCTCTTAAACTTTCATGATATGATATTGATAATTTGTTTTCAGCTGTTGCAAGTACATGTATCGGTCAATAAACACACAATTGGGATATCATCTTCTTGATATTACTTGGATGTTCTGGGTTTACTTCTTGTCAAGATAGACTTTGAACTGTTTTTCATCCAGGGGTTGTGAATAAAAATATCCTTGAATGGCATCACATCCAAGTTGTTTAAGCAGTTCTACCTGTTTTTTACTCTCAACACCTTCTGCGATTACCTTCAAGTTGAGGGCATGCCCCAGGCTGATAATAGCAGATACGATCTCCTTGTCTTCATTGTCATCATTCAGGTCATTGACAAAGCTTTTATCTATTTTTAGAGTATTTATAGGGAAGCGCTTTAGATAACTCATAGATGAATATCCTATTCCAAAATCATCGATAGCAAGTAAAACACCTTTTTCTTTAAGTAGGTTGAGTTTACGCAGTGAATCATGTATATTATGCATTAATATACTTTCGGTTATCTCCAGTTCGAGATATGAGTTGTCCAGAGGGACACTGTCTATTATCTTTATTATCTTTTCATAAAAATCCTCATGACGAAGCTGGTTACCTGAGACATTAACGGATAGAACAAGCTTATGACCCTGCTTATGCCATTGCTCATTTTGTAAAAGAGCTGTCTTTAGTACCCACTCACCAATTGTTGATATCATCCCGCACTCTTCGGCAATAGGGATGAAAATATCGGGGCGTACACGTCCAAACATCTCACTGTTCCAGCGTACTAGAGCCTCCATTCCGTAGACTTTTTGAGTATGGATGTCAACTTTTGGCTGATAATGAAGATAGAGTTCATTTTTTTCTATTGCATGATGAAGTTCTCCTTCCATCTGTATCCTATTGATATTTTTAGAAGAGAGTTCATCAGAGAAGATATGAAAGTTGTCTTTTTCATTGCCTTTGACATGATACATGGCACAGTCAGCGTTTTGAATAAGTGTTTGCATATCTGTGCCGTTCTCCGGATAAATACTAATGCCAACACTAAAACTCGCATATATCTCTTTACCTTCAATTACAAGGGGAGTAGAGCAGGATTCTTGAATACGCTGTGCTGTTAGGACAGCGTCTTGCTGATCTTGGATATCCTCGAGCAGAATGATAAACTCATCTCCCCCTATTCGGGAGAGTGTGTCTTCTGTACGAATACAGCTTCCGATCTTTTCTGAAAGCTTCTGCAGGGCCTTATCACCGACATCATGACCCATAGAGTCATTGATGATCTTAAAATTGTCCATGTCTAAATTACATGACGGCAAGTTTACTTTTTATCCGTATTGCCCTGGAAAGGGCTTTTTGAAGACGTTCTTTAAAGAGTGTACGGTTTGGAAGACGGGTAAGGAGATCGTAGTAGGCAAGAGAGTGGATCATATCCTCATATTGACGTTTCTCTGTAATGTCCTGTAAGGTTCCTAATACCTTTAGCGGTGTCTGTTCTGGTTTATCATATACGATATTTCCGATTTGTTGCACAATACGGATATTACCATCTGTATGATGAAGTCTGTAACTAAAATTGAAATTTAGATGTTCAAATATCGATTTTCTTAGAGTATTAAAAAAGAGTCGTCTGTCTTCAGGATGGATCAATCTGACATATTCTCTTAATGTCGATATAGGAGTATTTCTGTTTGCTTTTAAAATATTATAGACTTCATCAGACACCCAGGCATTATGTTTACACAGATCAAACTCGAAATTCCCTATATGGGCAATATGCTGAGCCTGATTTAGACGTTCTTTAATCTTTATCAGATGGTCTTTATTTTGGTTTTTTTCAATCTCGTTTGCAAGCTGTCTTTTCAAACTGTCTTTCAAAAGCTCCTGATATTTCATATAGAGGTAGATAAGGGGAATACTTAAAAAGAATATAAAAAGAATAAAATATTGGGTCGTCTCTTTACCTTGAAGATAAATCGTTCTCGCATTTTGCAAGCAGAGTGTAAATATTTGATGATCCTCCAGATCGTAGAACAGAAGTTTATTGACTTGTTTCTCTTCTTCTTGAATCAGATAATGCTGTACTTTTATCTCAGCTGCATTCTTTATTAAAGAATTTTTGCTTTTCTTCTGTATAGGCTCTTCAAAAATAACCTTTTCGAAAAGTTCTTGTGAAGCCAAATGAACAAAGTCCATATTAAGCTCTTTCGCACCAAGCAGATAGCCTATTTTCGGGCCTGTTTCGTCGGAATGTAAGATGGGTTCGACAACTATAAACCAAAAACCCCCTTCTGCTTTTATCAGTCCAGAAAAGTTTTTTCCCCTAGCTGTTATCAGAGCTTTTACCTTTTGTTCATATATTCTTTGAGCTACTTCTTTTTGCCTATTATAGGTATGAATGAAAATATGTTTTTTGTTAAGATCGGCCATGAGAAAAAAGTCAATCCCAAGATTGTCTAGAGTCTCTCCATCTTCAGGGAAATTGGACTCAATATATGCGCTGTTATGATCTATAATAAACTCATAGGTATCGTTCCAGTGGGCATAATCAGTGACCATTTTTTTAAGGTCGAGCAGAGTGTTTGATGTCTTTTCAATTAGTTTATTGATATTTTTACTGTTTTGTCTGTTTTCAAGCAGAACGAACTCGTTGATAATTAGATGCTGTGCTGCAAAGTAGAGTATGGCAAAAGTTAGGAAAAAAGAAATAAAGAGGATAAGATAGGTCTTATCTTGGTCTGTTCTATTTGTCATACTCTATTTTAAAGAATCTGCTTTTAATATAAGATTATTTTATGTTAGGATAGAATTTGTTAATATGTTACTAAGCGTTATAAAATATATTTTTTTATTTTAATTCTTATGCATATAAAAAAGACTGATCTATATAGCAAGCACTGCAAAGATATACAATCATTGCTAGGAGTTTTTCTAGCTTGCTTTTATTCGGACCTTGTTCTATTTTTTGTTTCCAAATACTGCCCTATTTAATATTTTTTTGTTATTATTCACAAAAAAGCCATTAACAACGAAAATGCCAACGCTGACTCCACTCCCTACACAAATAAAAAACTACTCCCCCCTGATGCGGCTGTATAAATGGGTATTATTCAGACGCCGTTGGGAGGTGAGTGAAGACTGGCATTTCCAGTTTCCTGACAAAGGCCCGCTTGTCGTCATTCCTAAAGGGTTTGTATTTGACGGGGTAAGTGTCCCAAAGCCGATGCATTGGTTTCTTTCGCCGACCGGAGTGCTTTTTATCCCTGGGCTGATACACGATTTTTCTTACCGATACGGATATCTATGGGCATATGATGACAAAGGAGAGGTTTATAAATATAAAGAGAACGAGGGACGGCATTTCTGGGATGGGATGTTTAAGACACTGGGTCTTGAACTTAATGCAATGTATGTATTGAACGCATTCTCACGTCTTGTATTGTTTGTATGCGGATGGCGATCATGGGATAAAAACAGGAAGAAGCCTTTTGATGAACTTCGTCCTGGAAGTAAATAGATAAAGAGGCTGGTCTCCAAAAGAGAAGGTTTGAATATCTTGTGTAATATACTCACAATGCGTGAAGAAATGCCAAATAAGTTATCTGAACATTCAGATATTTGAGCACCTAAACGGGCCCTTTCATCGGGAAAATGAAAGTTTTACAGGCAAAGTGATAAAAAACTGTTATAATACGTTCGATGAAAGATGAGGCGCGAGTTCATCTTTGGGTATGTTACGAGTAATCTCTGCTATAGACCGAAAGACTCACCGATTTTGATTCCACTTTACGAAGTGTATTTTATACTAAGAGGTATTACTATGGCAGAATTGCTAAACGGAACTGTTAAATGGTT
>JBFEIF010000011.1:0-37277 GCA_041553795.1 Sulfurimonadaceae bacterium | reverse complement strand
TACACATCAAAGTTAAAAAAATCTTATATTTACCGAATAATACGAATTTAACGAAACTTGCGTTAAAATAGCCAAATTTTATAAAAAGGCTTTGACCCTATGATGGACGTTGTAGAAATCCAAAAAATATTACCACATAGATACCCTCTGCTGTTGATCGACAGAGTAACTGACATCGTTAATAACGAAAAACTTTTAGGTTTTAAAAATGTAAGCATCGGTGAACAGGTGTTTGAAGGACACTTCCCGGGGCACCCGATATATCCGGGTGTTATGATCCTTGAAGGTATGGCTCAGGCCGGTGGTATCCTTGCATTTAAAAGCATGGATATGACAGAAGAAGAAGCGGCTGAAAAGGTCGTCTACTTTATGAGTATCGACAATGCAAAATTCCGTTCTCCGGTACGTCCTGGCGACAGACTTGAGTATGAGATATCTGTTCTAAAACACAAAGGTGCCATCTGGGTCCTTCAGGGCAAGGCGTATGTCGATGGTGTTTTAGTGTCAGAAGCTGAACTAAAAGCTATGGTAGTAGACAAGTAAGCGATATGAGTATGATATCTGCACAGGCTATTATTGAAGATGGCGCACAAATTGGTGAGAATGTCTCGATCGCGCCCTTTGCTTTTGTATCCTCAGAAGCGGTTATAGGCGAGGGTACGAGTATTGCCCAGGGCGCATGCATTTACGGAAAGACGACGATAGGAAAGAATAATCGAATCTTTTCGTATGCTGTCATCGGTTCCGTACCTCAGGACTTGAAGTATAACGGTGAAGAAGTGGAACTGATCATCGGTGATGACAATACGATACGCGAGTTCACACTTTTAAACCCGGGGACTGCCGGCGGCGGTTCAAAGACAGTTATCGGTTCACACAACTTGTTTATGGGTTATGTGCATGTCGGACATGATTCTATTATCGGAAGCCACTGTATATTTGCTAATGCTGCAACAATAGCAGGGCATGTAGAGATTGGAGACCATGTTGTCGTAGGCGGGATGACGCCTATCCATCAGTTTGTCAAGATTGGTGACTATGCAATGGTTGCAGGTGCCTCGGCTCTTTCTCAGGATGTACCTCCGTTTTGTATGGTCGAAGGCAACCGGGCGAGTCTTCGCGGTCTGAACCTCACAGGTCTTCGCCGTAAACTTGACCGTGATGACATCAATGATCTTAAATCGGCATACAGAGAACTCTTTGAAAAGGGACGTCCTCTTAAAGATGCTGCTGAAGAGGTACTCAAAGCGACAGCGAACAATTATGTCAAAGAACTGTGCAAGTTTGCTATAGCAACAAAGCGTGGTATCGCGTATGAAAGGAAGAACAGTGATTCATAGAAATTGTAGCTTTTGTGAAGCGATCGAAACCGAAGAAAATCCGCTTATAGCTGGAAATGGCGTCTATATCTGTAAAAATTGTGTGATCTCGGCTTACCGTATCATGTTTGGAGATGACTCTTCAAGTGATGAATCTTTTAACGTTGTCCCGCATCATGAGGGCAAGTTGATGACACCTAAAGAGATGAACGCATTTCTGGGTGAATATGTCATAGGTCAGGAGAACGCCCGCAAGCTTCTTGCTGTTGCCGTTTACAATCATTACAAGCGTATCTTCAAGCAGCATGAAGTAGAAGAGGATGATACAGAGATCGCAAAGTCAAACATACTTCTTATCGGACCGACAGGATCCGGCAAGACCTTGATGGCTCAGACTATTGCCCGTATTTTGAATGTGCCTTTGGCAATAGCAGATGCGACGAGTCTTACGGAAGCCGGATATGTAGGTGAAGATGTCGAGAACATTTTGACACGTTTGCTTCAGGCAGCAGACGGAGATGTCGAGCGTGCTCAACAGGGTATCTTGTTCATCGATGAGATCGACAAGATCGCCAGAATGAGCGAAAACCGATCTATTACCCGTGATGTCTCAGGGGAAGGTGTTCAACAGGCCTTGCTGAAGATCGTAGAAGGTGCTCAGGTAAATCTTCCGCCAAAAGGCGGACGCAAGCATCCTAACCAGGAGTTCGTCTCTATGGATACCTCGGGTATTCTTTTTATCTGCGGCGGTGCTTTTGACGGGATGAAAGACATACTGAAACGCAAGCAGGGACAGAACGTACTTGGTTTCGGACATGAGAAGAAGTCCAAAGATGAGCAGGAGCCGACCTATGATATGGTTGAGCCGGATGATCTTGTACAGTACGGTCTTATCCCTGAGTTGATCGGCCGTTTACCAATTATTGCTACACTTGGCGAAATTGAAGAAGAGGCAATGATCAAGATCCTGACAGAACCGAAGAACTCGCTTGTTCGTCAATACAAGAAACTTTTTGCCATTGACAATGTCGAACTGAACTTTGAAGAGGGCGCACTTAAGGCGATCGCGAAAAAAGCGAATGCACGTAAGACGGGTGCCCGCGGACTTCGCTCTATCATGGAAGAGATGATGATCGATGTGATGTATGAACTTCCTGAGTATTCAGGATATGAAGTGATCGTGACACAAGAGATGGTAGAAGAGGGTGCAAAACCCATATATATTAAAAACAATAAGAAAAAAACAGCTTAGGATAATAAATGATTTTTAACAAATTTGTAGGACTTTTTTCCAATGACCTTTCTATAGACTTGGGAACAGCGAACACACTGGTGATTGCCAAGGGTAAAGGTATTATCATCAATGAGCCTTCTGTTGTTGCTGTGAAGACAGAACGCTTTGGTCATCAGAAGGTCTTAGCCGTAGGTCGTGAAGCCAAAGAGATGGTGGGTAAGACACCGGGTAACATCAAGGCTATCCGTCCTATGAAAGACGGGGTCATCGCTGACTTCGACATGACTGAGAAGATGATCAGAAAGTTTATTGAGAAAGCGCACGGACGTTCTGCTTTGATCAGCCCTCGTATCATCATCTGTGTGCCTTACGGATTGACTCAGGTCGAACGCAAAGCGGTACGTGAATCGGCGCTCTCTGCCGGTGCCCGTGAAGTCTTCTTGATAGAAGAACCTATGGCGGCTGCTATCGGTGCCGGTATCGATATCCGCGAGCCTCAAGGTAATCTTGTCGTCGATATCGGCGGGGGTACGACAGAAATCGGAGTTGTCTCTCTAGGCGGACTTGTGCTTTCAAAGTCTATCCGTGTCGCGGGTGACAAGATCGATCAGGCGATCATCGATTATGTCAAACGCAAATACAACCTTCTTATCGGTGAACGCTCTGCCGAAGAAATCAAGATCGCTATCGGTACGGCTATGCCATTGGATGAAGAGTTGACGATGATCATCAACGGTCGTGATCAGGTCGAAGGACTTTTGAGCTCGATCGAACTGACAAGCGAAGATGCCCGTGAAGCGATGCGTGATCCATTGAAAGAGATCGGCGAAGCCTTGCGTGCCGTCTTGGAAGTCATGCCTCCTGACCTTGCCGGCGATATCGTCAACCACGGTATCATCCTGACGGGTGGAGGGGCACTTATCCGCCAGCTTGACAAGTTCCTTTCAGAACTGATCAAGATTCCTGTCTACGTAGCTGACGAGCCGCTTCTGGCCGTTGCCAAAGGAACAGGACGTGCACTTGAAGAGATAGACCTGCTTCAGGAACTCTTCGAGCATGAATAGAGAGCTCGTCGGCTTTTTATTTTTAGCATTTGCCATAGTCATTGGCGTTTTAAAGTTCACAAACTGGATTCAAGACCCTTTTATAGGCGTCTTGAACAGTGTCAAGAATTTCTACCATGAGAGTGTCGAAAGTGTCAGCAACACGATCGATGAACACTTTGTCCAGCAAGACACTATCATCAGACTTCGAACAGAAAACAAAAAATATCAAGAAAATGATCTATTGGCGCAGGAGTTTGCTGTCGAACTCAATCAGATGTTCAAAGAGCATCAGTCTGATCTTAAGATATCTCCCAAAGTCCAATTGGTCAAGACTCTTTCTTATGCCAAGTTCGGCGATATTAACCGTGTCTGGATCGATATGAAGGACTATAATACCTCCAAGGTCTACGGTCTGGTAAGCAAGGGTGTGACTGCAGGGATCGTTACCTTTAAACATCATCAGCCTATGGCCCTGCTGAACTCAGATTACAAATGTTCTTACACGGTCTATATAGGTAAAAAGAGAGCTCCGGGTATTGTTCATGGGAAAAACACGAAAGAGATGCTTGTCGAGTTTATTCCCAACTGGATCAAACTCGAGGTCGGGGATGAAGTCTATACCAGCGGTCTGGATAATCTCTTTTTCGCGGGACTCAAGGTCGGAAAGGTACTGGAAATAACCCAGTCTCAGGGTTTCCAAAATGCGCTCGTTGAACCTTATTTTGATGTGACTCAGCCTGAATATTTTCATGTGATTATGAAACGGTACTAGTGTGTGAAGTCTTCGTTTCTTCAGGATCTGAGCTCTTTAATTGAGAAGTTTGAAACTTTACAGCAAGAGAATGCGAGCTTGAGAAAAGAGCTTCGATCGCTTAAAAAAGCAGCCTCTGTTTCTGAAAAAAACGTCACAAAAAAAGAAAAAAAATCTGATAAAACAGAGAATACACCTTCACTCTTTTAATAAACAATACTCTTTTGGTAACATCCTTTCCTCCCCTATGAAAGCCCAGCTTATGATTTTTACAAAAAAAACAAATAACTGGTCTTTTTCTCATTCATTTTTAAGGGCTTAAGCGATATAATCAACAAATTTTTTACGAACAATTATTAAAGGGTCAAAATGCCAAAAAGAGACGATATAAAAACCATTTTATTGCTCGGTTCGGGACCGATCATTATTGGACAAGCCTGTGAGTTTGACTACTCTGGAACGCAAGCGGTTAAAACGCTTAAAGAGCTTGGATATCGTGTTGTTTTAATTAACTCTAATCCTGCGACTATCATGACTGACCCTGAATTTGCAGATAGAACCTATGTCGAACCCATCACACCTGAGATAATTGCAAAGATCATCAAAAAAGAGAAGGTGGATGCGATCTTGCCGACAATGGGCGGACAGACGGCCTTGAATGCTGCTATGAAGATGCATGAAAGAGGCATGCTTGAGGGTGTCGAGTTCCTGGGTGCCAACCCTGAAGCGATCCACAAGGGTGAGGACCGCCAGGCTTTTAAAGAAGCGATGATCAAGATCGGGATGGACCTTCCCCATTCACGTTATGCCCACAACATGGACGAGGCGCTTGCTGCTGCGGAAGAGATAGGTTTCCCTATTATCATCCGTGCTTCTTTTACGCTTGCCGGAGGTGGCTCCGGAGTCGCCTACAATATCGATGAGTATAAGGCGCTTGCTCAGCGCGGTCTGGATGAGAGTCCTATTACAGAGATCCTTGTCGAAGAATCACTTCTTGGCTGGAAAGAGTACGAGATGGAAGTCATCCGTGACAAAGCGGATAATTGTATCATAATCTGTTCGATCGAAAACTTCGACCCTATGGGTGTTCATACCGGCGACTCGATAACTGTCGCACCTGCTTTGACCTTGACAGACAAAGAGTATCAGCGTATGCGCGATGCATCCTTTGATATTCTAAGAGAGATCGGTGTCGACACGGGCGGATCGAATGTACAGTTCTCGGTCGATCCTAAGAGCGGCCGTATGATCGTCATCGAGATGAACCCTCGTGTGTCGCGTTCTTCTGCTTTGGCATCAAAGGCGACAGGTTATCCGATCGCCAAGATCGCCACACTTCTTGCTGTGGGTTACACTCTTGATGAATTGACCAATGATATCACGGGAACTCCGGCTTCATTCGAACCTGTTATCGATTATGTCGTGACAAAGGTACCTCGTTTTACTTTTGAAAAGTTCCCTGAAGCTGACTCGACACTTTCAACAAGCATGAAGTCTGTCGGTGAAGCCATGGCTATAGGACGCACGTTTAAGGAGTCTTTTCAAAAAGCTCTGTGTTCTTTGGAAGAGGGGTACAGTGGGTTTGACTGTATGGAAGGCGATATGGAGTTCATCAAGCATGAGATCCGCCGTCCAAATGCCAAGCGTATGCTGTATGTTGCCGAAGGCTTCCGCCGCGGTATGAGCTATGATGAGATCTTTGACATCTGTAAGATCGATCCGTGGTTCCTGTACCAGCTTGAAGAGATCGTCGCCTTTGAAAAGACTATGGATATAGACCTGCTCAATGACGAGAAACGTTTCAGATTGGCAAAGACTTTTGGGTTCTCGGATAAAAAGATCTCCCAGCTTATCAATAAAAATTCCAATATCTCCCAAAGCGAGAATGATGTCTACAATGCGCGCAAGCGTCTCGGCATTCATCTGGAATATAATGAAGTCGATACATGTTCGGCTGAGTTTGAAGCACTGACGCCGTACCTTTATTCGACGACCAATATTACAAAATTGCCAAATGTCACAAACCGTGTGGATGAGACAAAGAAGAAAGTTATGATCCTTGGAGGCGGGCCTAACCGTATCGGCCAGGGTATCGAGTTTGACTACTGTTGTGTCCATGCAGCCTTCGCTCTTAAAGAGATGGGTATCGAGACGATCATGTATAACTGTAATCCCGAGACTGTCTCAACGGATTATGACACTTCGGATGTATTGTATTTTGAACCTATTGACTTTGAACATGTACGCGAAGTCATCGAGTACGAACAGCCGGACGGGATCATTGTTCACTTCGGCGGACAGACCCCTCTTAAACTTGCGAATCCTTTGACGGCTATCGGTGCCAAAATATCAGGTACTCCGGCCAAGGTCATCGACCTGGCAGAAGACAGAGAAAAGTTCTCGGCCTTCGTGGAAGAACATGGTCTTAAACAGCCTCGTAACGGTCTGGCAACGACGAAAGAACAGGCGGTCACTATTGCTGAAGCACTGACTTATCCTGTCTTGGTCCGTCCTTCGTTTGTTCTTGGCGGACGCGCTATGCGTATCGTCTATAACTCGGACGAACTGCGTACCTATATGGATGAGGCCGTATCGGTTTCTAATGACGCTCCGGTACTTGTTGACAAGTTCCTGGATCAGGCAGTAGAACTTGATGTCGATGCTATCTGTGACGGAAAGGATGTCTATATCGGTTCTGTTATGCAGCACATTGAAGAAGCGGGTATCCACTCCGGGGACTCTGCCTGTTCACTTCCTCCGGTCAACCTTTCTGATGCGATAATCTCTCAGGTAGAACAACAGACTAAGACGATCGCTCTTGGCTTGGGTGTTGTCGGTCTTATGAATATCCAATATGCGATATACCAGGATGAGATTTATCTTATCGAAGTGAACCCGCGTGCATCACGTACGGTGCCTTTTGTCTCCAAGGCAACGGGTATGCCTCTGGCAAAAGTGGCAACGCGTGTCATGATGGGCGATCCGTTGCGCAATGCACTGGAGTTCTATGACAACTATAAAGTCGTTATGGAAGGTGAGGGGATCCTCAAACCGCGTCTAAAAGACCATATCGCACTTAAAGAAGCCGTATTCCCGTTCAATAAACTGTATGGGGCGGATCTGGTGCTCAGCCCTGAGATGAAATCAACGGGCGAGGTCATGGGTATCTCGAAGAACTTCGGTACTTCATTCGCCAAGTCTCAGATGGCGGCGGGGAACATCATCCCGACTTCGGGAAAATGTTTCCTCTCTTTCATAGACATGGACAAAAAACATGCCCCTGAGATCGCAAAAGGCCTGAGTGACAACGGTATCAAACTGATCGCTACCAAAGGAACGGCTGAAGTCATCAATGCTGCGGGCATAGAGTGTGAAGTTGTCCTTAAGATCTCAGAAGGACGTCCGAACATCGAAGACGTGATGACTAACGGAGAGATCGCTATGGCGATCAACACCTCGGACAACAAGACGGCCAAAGACGATGCGGTCAAGATACGTCAGATCGTCTTGAGAAGAAGTATTCCGTATTTCACGACACTGTCTGCAGCAAGAGCGGCTATTGAAGCCCTTGTCCAGATGAAGAACGAGAACTGGAACGAGCCGGTCTCTTTACAAGATTATCTTGACTAAGACACAGGTATTCCTCATCCAAACCGACACAACTGTCGGTTTTCTATCCCAAGATGGTGCCCGCCTGGCGCAGATAAAAGAGCGCGATGACAGCAAACCATTTGTCCAGGTAACCCACTCCTTTAAAGTCCTCAAAGATATGGCACGCGTTCCCAAAGAGCATAGAGTCAGGGTGAGACGAAGTCAGAAGACGACCTTTGTCTACCCGAACAACAAAGCGGTACGTGTCGTTAAAGATAAAAAACATGCCGCCTTTATCAAGCCTTATAGATGGTTCTACTCTACATCTGCTAATGAACGTTCTCTGTCGTATGCGAAGGAGTTTGCTTTTTCAAAAAGTGATATAATTGTCGAAGATCAAAAAGGGCTTTTTGAGGGTGAATCATCAACGATCTACCGTCTGAAAAGCTCAAAGATAAAAAGGTTGCGCTGATGGGTTCAAAGCTGGCTTCCGCCTTCTTGGCAGGTATGTTCTTCACATTTTTTCTGGATTTCTTTTTTGTTCTTGGCGTGTTCTTGAACTACATCGAGGCACAGGGGATAGATGTCTATTATAATGTCCTTTTTGCTGATCATCAAAGCCTTCTTCTGTTTGTGACAGGTGTCATAGTGTTTGGTTATCTTTTTCTCTTCTTTTACAGTACCAAGATCGCAACAATCATCTTCGGTCTGTGTTTTGCCCTTGTAAACCTGACGCAGATACCGTCAGTGGGATTTGCAGTCGGAGAGATGATGTTTGCACAGGAAAACAAGATCATCAAAGAAGGTAGACATACCTATATCGGCAAAGTCGTCTATGAAGGGCGGGATATGATATGGTTTTATGACAATGAGTTAAAAGAGATTATAACTCTGGAAAAAGATACTGTAAAACAGCAGTAAAAGAAGCGGCATGGTACGTATTAAATATAGTTAAGGAAATAGTAATGAGTAAATTTCAAACGGCCGGTTCGGCCATCTATCTTGGAAGTATGGGAGTGGTCGTCATGTCAGCCTTGAGCGGATGTGAAGAGCAAAGAGAAGAGCCCAAGAACAGAATACTTACAATAGAACAGACCGCTGCGGGTAAATATATTATCCTCGAAGAGATCCCGACGGACGGTCCATCCCGCGCTATCATACGCGAACGTGATGAAAATGGTTTTATGACTGAGAGACTGATGAGTGAAGAGGAGATGCGTGTCCTTGCACAGCAGGAATACGAAAATGTGCAAAAGGGGACTTCAGAGACCATGCATGACAACCCTGGCGGTATGGGGCTTGGGGGCACGATCCTCGCAGTCGCAGCAGGTTCACTCCTTGGAAATATGATTGCAAATCAGTTGATGGGAAACAAGAACTTCTCTCAAAATGCCAACCATGTCAACAAGTCAGCTTACCATGCTCAAAAAAGAGCGACGGCCAGCAACTCTAAAAAGAGCTTTTTCTCCAAGAAATCGACCTCAAGCGGTACGACTTCAGGGTGGGGCGGATGATCAACACGCTCAAAGTAAGACCGATAGACAATGCGACCCTCTCCGAGATAGGGTTTACCTGGCATACCGACGCAGACGGTTCATCCTATGTAGCTGACGAACTGGTGGCAATCACAGAAGCTGAGGCCGAGGCGTATTACACAGCAGCCAATGAGCTTTATGATATGTATGCTGAAGCTGCAGAGTATGTGATTGAGAACGACCTCTTCTTTGAACTGGGCATTCCCTTCAATCTCATCGAATCTATTAAAAAATCATGGGAAAACGATGTCCATTGGCATCTTTACGGACGTTTTGATCTGGCTGGGGGTATTGACGGAAAGCCGATCAAGCTCATCGAGTTCAATGCCGATACGCCGACAGGTCTTTTTGAGACGGCTATTGTACAATGGGCAATGCTCAAGGTCAATGAGATGGATGAAGAGAAGCAGTTCAATACGGTCTATGAGTCAATCTCTGAGAACTTTAAGCGCCTTATCACCCTTTTTGATGAGACATCATCGTTCGAGGAACGTTATGAAGGCTGGCGTATTCTCTTCTCTTCTATCGAAGGCAATGACGAAGAAGAAGTGACGACGAAACTGCTGAAGCGCATGGCAGAGGATGCCGGGTTTATCACAGGCTTTACCTTCTTGCATGAAGTGAAGTTTGATGACGAGAGCATCTGTGACAAAGAGAACCAGGAGTATGAATACTGGTTTAAACTTTTCCCGTGGGAAGATATCGCCATAGAAGAGGGCGAACTGGCACTGATGCTTCAGCACATCATGGAGTCTCAGTCGGCTATCATCCTCAATCCTGCCTATACGCTTTTATTTCAAAGCAAGGGTATGCTGAAAATACTGTGGGATCTCTTTCCTGCTTCGCCTTATCTGCTTGAGACAGGATATGAGCCTTTGAAAGACAAGGCCTATGTCGAGAAAAAAGTCTTTGGCCGCGAAGGTGCCAATGTCAATTTTGTGAATGCTGACGGTTCTGTCGCCGCACAGACGGATGGAGAATATGCGCACTACAAGTCAGTCTATCAGGAAGCTGTTGACTTTCCTCAGGACGCTCAGGGGAACTATTATCAGGCCGGTGTCTTTTTTGCCTACGAAGCCTGCGGTCTGGGTTACAGACGCGGCGGAAGGATATTAGACAACATGAGCAAGTTTGTAGGGCATGTGATCCGTTAGGGATGATAGACACAGGTCTGATTGCGTCCTTGTCTCTTCGCTCTGTACATGGCATTATCTGCATGGCTGATCAGGGTGTCGATCTTGCATCCTTCACTGTATTCGCACAGACCCAGACTGATGGTGATCGGCCGTATTAATCCAAAATTATGATCCTCAATACGTTGTCTCAGACGTTCGCACAGCTTATGGGCTTGGCTTGAATCGCTAAATCGCGCAAGGATGATAAACTCTTCCCCGCCGTATCGAAATGCTGAATCCTCATCTCTAAGGGACTCCTTCATAATAGATGCAAAGCCTTGCAGGATGGTGTCGCCTATATGATGTCCATAGGTATCATTTATCTCTTTAAAATGATCGATATCGATGAAGATGATCGAAAAGGGATGCGGCGAACGTTCAAAGGATTTGATCCTGCTTTTAAGCTCGTGAAACAGGTGTGTACGGTTGTAGAGCTGGGTCAACGGGTCTTGAAGTACATTGACCTCTAGCTTGTTTTTGACCTCAGTGTAGATTAAAAACAGCGCGATAGAAAGCAATATAAAGTTGATGAGACTGATACTCGTAAGGGTATAGACGAGTCTTTTGTGTTTGACCTCCGCGATAGCAGAGGCAGCGTTTGCTGTTTTGTCAGCACTTTCCCAGCATGCCTTCTGTATCTGATACAGCTGCTCAATGTTCTTATCTTGCAATACACCTGTCTTTAGATCCTTCCAGTACTGCTTGAGTTGAGCATAATGGCCGGAGAAATCACCTGTAGGCAGATAGGTATGGTTTTCAGATAAATAGTTCTCATCGATCTTATTGAATTTGTCTTCAATGTCATAAATGATAGTCTGCTTTTGAAAGAGCGTGTTGTCATGTGAAAGGCGCTGTGTAGAACCGCGTATAAAACCGATATTGTTGACCATCATCGCATCATCATGAAGTTTGCTGAGGGTAAACAGGGAGATGTAGACACCAAGGGGCAGGGTGATCAGGAGCAACACTATAAGAGATGTGATCTTTAAAGAGACTTTAGTTTTCATGATAAAAAATTATAGCCTAAACTCACATCACTTAAGCTTTCGGGTCTTTGCGATAAGACAGAGAAAGTCTCTGTCTTTTAAGATTGGAACGAAAAACTATTTCCTTAGAAAGATCGATCTTGTCGGTATGAAGAGGTTTTTAGCCTATTCAGCTTTGAGCATCTCTGCATACTCTTTTTCAGCCGATTTGATATCATGGCGCTGAGGGACTTTGCGCGAAGCGATATACCCTATAATCTTGCCTTCCTCGTCAAGCTTTGGTACGATGTTGACGATGACCCAGTAGAACTTTCCGTCTTTGCGAAGGTTCTTGACATAGCCTTCCCAGATCTTTCCGCTTTGGATAGTCATCCACATCTGTTTAAAGGCTGCCCGCGGCATATCAGGATGGCGAAGAAGACTGTGAGGCTGACCGATCGCCTCTTCTTTGGAATAACAGGACATCTCGACAAACTTTCTGTTGACAAAGGTGATGATCCCCTTTTCGTCTGTCTCAGAGATCAATGATCTCCCGTCAAAAAGGACTTCCTGTTCTACCGGTTCTGGTCGTGTCATAATTTATATCCCTACTTATAATAATATTGGGACATTTTATCAAAGCAAATATTAAACTTCTATATCGGGATAGATTTTTTGTACTTGGGAACAGCGAAGCGATGTTTTTTCCCTCTTTAAAGAAGCTTTTTAAAGGCTTTGGTATAATACGCGAAATATGAAGAATGGTGGTCTATGTTAGCAGATGATGTAAATGCACTCTTAAATGATAAAAAGCTCCTTCTTACCGAAGTCTATTTTGAACTCCAAAAACATTTTGAATCAAAATACGGTCCCAATACGGTCGTCTTCATGGAGATCGGGACCTTTGTCGAGGTCTATGAGGTCAACAACAGTGACCTTCAGCTAGGCAAGGCGAAGGAGATGGCGGAACTTCTGAACATCCAGCTGACCAAGAAAAACAAGACCATCGCTGAAAACTCGACGAAGAACCCGCTTCTCGCAGGGGTCCCGACGATCTCCTTTGAACGCTATCTCAACCGTTTGATACAGGAGCAAAAGTACACCATCATCTACATCAAACAGCGTGGCGAACCCCCTAAGGTCAGCCGCTACGTTGCAAAGATCATCTCTCCGGGTACCAACTTCGACTACACGATCGGCAGTGAGGACAACTACATCGTCTCCCTTTTGGTCGACAAGCACAAAGATATCTACTCCATCGGCTATTCTGCCATCGATGTCACGACAGGCAAGACTTTCTTATACGAAGCACACGGGACGAGTGAAGACCAGAACTTTGCACTGGATGAGATCTTCAATCTTTTACATGTCTACAAGACTTCAGAAGTCGTACTGAGTTTTTTAGAAGGGGTGGATGATCAGAAGCATATCCTCCGCTACCTTGAGATAGACGAGCATTATACCTACAGCGTCAACACCCAGCGACCCAAGATCGAGTACCAGAACGAGCTTTTCAAGCGCGTGTATCAGATCCAGTCTCTGCTTTCGCCTATAGAGCACCTTGACCTTGAACGTACCCCGATGATATCCGAAGCATTGGCCGTGCTGGTGCATTTTGTCATCGAACATGATTACCACATCATCCAAAAACTTTCCCGCCCGCAGCTTATTGACAACAAGCGCTATATGTACCTTGGAAACTCGGCTTTTGAACAGCTCGGCGTCATCTCCAAAGACAAAGACGAGATGACCCTGCTCAGGCTTATCGACAAATCGGTCACCGCGATCGGCAAGCGTTTGTTGAAAGAACGTCTGCTTAATCCTATTATGGAAGAAGAGGAGCTTCTGCGCCGTTATGGTATGGCCGAAAAGGTGATGTCGCACACCAAGCTACTTGAAGAGAATCTTCGAAATATCTATGACCTTGAGCGCCTTTCGCGCCGCACTAATCTGGGAAGGCTTCATCCTTTTGAGATGAACTTCATATATGACTCGCTTTTGGGTGTTCAGGACCTGATGGCCTACGTCAAAAAGCACAAGCTCTCCAAGACGCCTTTTTCGGATAATGAAGTCCTTGTCTTTGTCAAAGAGATCGAGAAGACCTTCAACCTTGATATCACGCGAAAATACACGGTGCAGACGGTGGACGAAAACTTCTTCATGCGCGGAGTCGATCCGCATATCGACGAGCTCAGTGACGAGAACGCTAAGATGTTTCAGAGCATCTATATCATCATGGACCGGATCGAAGAGCTTCTTTCGGGAGTTGCCAATAAAAGCGAGAACCGTCTGGTGACACTGGGACAGCTGGACAAGGAAGGCTATTTCATCAACCTCTCTAAAAACCGTTTTTCCATGATCGATACGGAGTTCTATGCAACGGGTGTTGATATAGACGGCAACTTTGTCAGTTTTAAGGAGTTCTCTGTCAAAAAACTGACGAACAATGTCAAGATCAGTTCTGACCTGATCGATACGCTTTCTGACAAGATCATGCGAAACCGCACCAAGATCGTAGCCCTTGCCAAAGAGAGGTTTGTCGAGAAACAGCATCAGCTTGAGCGCCGATACACCCTCTTGTTTGAGAGGATGATCCATTACGTGGCAGATATCGACGTGGCTGTCTCAACGGCAAAAACGGCAGAGATATACAATTACGCACGTCCGATGATCGTCCCTGCGCAGGAAGATGAGAACTTCCTTCAGATACTCGAACTGCGCCATCCGCTGATCGAAGTACAGGAGCATCAGGGCATCTATGTACCTAACGATATTGTCATGGGGAACCGCGAGTATATGGACCTTCCGTATCCTGAGACTATCATGCTTGACTCCATGGTGCATGACGGACATCAGATCCACGGGGTGCTTCTGTACGGTATCAACTCCAGCGGGAAGTCTTCTTTGATGAAGAGTATCGGTCTCTCTGTATTGATGGCTCAGGCAGGCTTTTTTGTGCCGGCATCGGCGATGAAGTTCTCTCTGTTTGAATCTGTATTTACCCGTATTGTCTCCAAAGACAACCTTGCCAAAGGACTTTCAACCTTTGCTGTAGAGATGCTGGAGATGAAGAACATCTTCAACCGTGCCGGTACGAAGAGTCTTATTCTGGGCGATGAGATCTCCCATGGAACGGAGACACTCTCAGGTGTGGCCATCGTCGCATCGGCTATCATGAAGCTGGCAAAACTGCGTTCGGTCTTTTTGTTCGCAACCCACCTGCATCAGCTCTCCACGATGGACGAACTGGTCAAGCTTAAAAATGTGGTCAACCTCCATCTTGAAGTGGCCTATGATGAAGCAAAAGACAAGCTCGTCTATAACCGCACTCTGCAAAGCGGCAGTGGAAGCAGCATCTACGGTCTTGAGTTTGCCAAGTCCTTACATATGGACAAAGAGTTTCTGGACGTGGCGAACAATATCCGCAAACGTCTTGCCAATGATTATGATGAACTGGAACTGCTGGTCAAGAAGAAAAAGCGCAGCAAGTACAACAAAGACCTCTATGTCACCAAGTGTGTCATCTGCGGCAATATCGCCGAAGATGTCCACCACATCTCGCATCAGTCCATGGCAAACCAGGCAGGTTTTATCGGCCACTTTCACCAGGACCACAAACACAATCTCATCCCTTTATGCAGAGATCACCACAATGAGATCCACAACGGAAAGATCCATGTCAAGGGATTCAGGATGACATCGACCGGTCTGGAACTGGATTATGAGGAACAGCTCTCAAAATAGAGCTGCCTATATATATTTTTTTATCAGAGCGATCAGCTCATCCTCATTGAAAGGTTTGCTCAAATAATCATCCATTCCTGCATCGATAAAGCGTTGTTTGTCTTCTGGCAGCGCATTGGCCGTGACAGCTATGACAGTGGTCCTTGGACGGGCTTCTTCAGCCTCGATCAGACGGATCTCCTGTGTCGCTTCGATGCCATTTTTATGGGGCATGTTCTCATCCATCAATATGATGCTGTAAAGATTTTTTGTATAGGCTAGAACTGCTTCATTGCCGTCACTGGCAATGTCATATTTAAGGCCATTGTCATCAAGGATAAGTTGGACTAAAAGCTGATTGGTCTTATTGTCTTCGACGATTAGTATCTTCTTCGCATTTTCTGGAGTGATTTTTCCCGGATCATTTTGGCTCACACTCTCTTCTTTGGGTGCATCACATTCAAGAGCGGGTATACTTAGCATAAACCGGCTTCCTTTACCGGGTTGACTCTCGACTTTTATCGTGCCATGCATAAAAGAGACCAGCCGTGAGGAAATAGACAGGCCTAATCCTGTGCCGCCGTATTTTCGGGTTGTAGAATTGTCTTGCTGCTCAAAAGCGTCAAAGATCCTTTCTTGGTGCTCCTTGGGAATCCCTACACCGCTGTCGCTTACACATAGGGCCAATATCTTATTATCCGGATCATATCCTGCCTCAAGTGTGACCGTGCCGTTCTCAGGCGTAAATTTGATGGCATTGCCCAAAAGGTTCATTATGATCTGCTGTATACGTGTGGGATCGAGGAATAGATATTGTGGAATATCTTGTGTAAGTACAAGCTTGGAGACAATGGCTTTACTTCGTATCTGCTCTTCAAAAAGGGACATACTCTCTCTGGCAATACGGCTGACTTCAGAGGGTTCAGGATTTAACTGCATCTTTTCGCTCTCGATCTTACTAAAATCGAGGATATTGTTGATAATACTGACAAGCGTCTTCCCGGAACTTTTGATGATCTGAAGCTGTTGCTTGATCGAAGTGTCTTTTTCCTTCTTCAGTATCTGATCGACAAAACCCAAGATCGCATTCATCGGAGTGCGAATCTCATGACTCATATTTGCCAGAAATTCGCTTTTTGCCCGGTTGGCATTCTCTGCTTCTTCTACAGCAAGGTGAAGCTCCTGTTCAGTTTTGTAGGCCTGTGTGATGTCTTGAATGACCCCATAGCCCACTGTAGGCTGATTCAGATCATTATACTCGATTTGATAACGCTGAATTACATGAATGATCTTTCCGTCAGGAAGGATGCACTCATGAGTAAAGGTATTGCTGTTTATATCCCGTTTTTGAAGGACATCCTCCAGCACGGTTTGGACAATACAGTGTTGCTCTTTGGGCACATAAGAGGTATAGAAGTCCGTGATCGAAAGTGTTTTTGGTTCAGGCGTTGGGCTAGGGATCTGCAAGAGAGACTGCAGGGAATGGTCCAGTTTTAAGGTATGGGTGGAAAAATCGACTTCGAGATAACCCAGTTGTGCTATACGTGCTCCATTGCTTAGATGAACAAGATGCTGATGTAAGGCACGATACTGTTTTTTTAAGATTCTTGTCAATACCTGGGCAATAATAAAAGAGAAAAAGATAAGTATGACCATAATAATTAAGATATTTTTCTGGTTCGCTACAGAAAAGAAAGCAGTGGAATCGGGAATGATCCCTATATGGACTGTTTGCTCGTCTTTTATGGAGATAAGTGTATCAGTTAAAAACAGTTGTATGGTGTCAAGTTTAATATCAGGATGCATAAAGCGTGTCCAAACAGCCTGGGCCGGATCGTTAGAATCCAGGATATAACCCTCGTCATCATAAAGATAGATCTTAAAAAGTGCAGAGTCCAGTAACTCTGTAAAGAGTGCCTTGGTGAAGAAGTTGATGATGACTATCCCTTTTTTCTCTCCTTTCACCCTGACAGGCTTTGCAACCCGCCAGACAGGATTGATGGGCTGTTCAATCTTTTCGTTTTCAATGTTCAGATCAAAAGGGCTATAGTAAAACATACGTGAGTCCATCATCAAGGTCTTCGTAAAATAGTCGCGTTTTGACTTGTTCTGAAGTTCGGAATCCGTATAGACTTGCACAGCCAAGGTCTTTGAATTACGCTCAACACGGATGCGCTCCATACCCTGTGAATCGATATAGCGAAACTGATGGATACTCGATTCTCCTTCTGTAATCGTCTTGAAAAGTGAACGGGTATATTCAGTGTTGGTGGTATTTGGATTGTTCAGATAGTCGATAAAGGTATCGCTGGAACAGATAGCTGTGATCAGGTCCTCTGAACTCTTCCTGTAACTATCAAATTGTTTTTGTTGATGAAGAATAAACTGATTCCCTTCTGCATTGAACAGAAGTTCATGAATACGTTTTTCTTCGATGTAGAAGATGACAACGATAAAGAGTGTAAACAGACCACCAAGAAGCAGAGAAAATATATTGAGTTTTTTTATTTCTCTGGACCGTATATTGTTCATAGCTTACCTTGATATTGCTCGAAATATTTGTAGTATAAGTTTTGTTTATTTATATTGGGCTTAAGGTCTGATTCCCTATTCATACCGAAGTGCATCGATTGGGTTCATATTGGCAGCCTTGCGTGCGGGAATGATCCCGAAGAGTATACCGATGAGCATTGAAAAGAGCAGGGCTATCATCGTGATAGCAGGATCGATGATCAGGATGATGTTCATTGTCTCTGAGACACCGTAGGTGATAGCTATTCCGATGAGTATACCGACAATACCTCCCAGGCCTGAAAGCACGACGGCTTCTATGAGGAATTGGATGAGTATATCCTGGGCCATGGCCCCCACCGCCATGCGGATACCGATCTCACGTGTGCGTTCTGTCACCGAGACCAGCATGATGTTCATGATCCCGATGCCGCCGACTATAAGAGAGATGGCAGCTACAGCACCAAGCATCATCGTGAGCATCGAGGTTATCTGCGTTATTGTGTCAAGCAGTGCCGTCATACTCCGTACCGAAAAGTTCTCCTCTTCGCCCGCTTTGATATGTCTGCGTTCGCGCATGAGCTGTTCTATCTGGAGTTTGGCCTCTTCAAGGGGTATATTTGCTTTGACTGAAGCCATGATAAGGCGGATGTTGTCATTGCCGCTGATACGCCGCTGAAACATCTTGATAGGCACCAGGACGAGGTCATCCTGATCCATGCCGAAGGTATTGGCACCCTTGGCTTCAAGCACACCGATGACCTCACAGGCAAAGTTCTTCAGACGGACCTTTTTGCCTATGATAGCTTCATCTGAGAGCAAGAGTTCCTGGATGACGGTCTGACCCAGGATGCATACGCTCTGCCCCGTGCGAAGCTCACTCTTCTCGAATAGTTTTCCTTCTTTCAACGTCCAGTTTTGGACCTTGAAATAGCCATTGTCCGTGCCTCTGATACTGGCTTGATGGTTCTTGTCCTTGTAGAGTACTGTCATCGAGGTGCTTTCCAAAGGGGAGACGGCATCGAGTGTGAGTATCGACTCTTTAAGGACCGTGAGGTCTTTCATCGTGAAGGCTTTGACCAGAGCCGAATGGCTTCCGGGACTCCGTTCCTGTCCGGGGATAAGGTAAAGTGTACTGCTGCCCAGTTTTTCTATACTCTGGGTGATGGACTCGCTGGCACCTTTGCCGATGTTGACCATGGCGATAACGGATGCGATGCCGATAACGATCCCTGTAGCGGTAAGCAAGGAGCGCATCAGGTTCCGTCTGATCTCACGGCTTGCCTGGATAAAAGCGTTAGCGAGCATCATGGCTGTCCTTTTCGATCCTGCCGTCGCGCAGATAGATAGTCCGGGAAGCATAGGCCGCGATCTCTTCCTCATGCGTCACCATGATGACGGTGATGCCTTCTTGGTTGAATGTCCTGATAAGCTGCATGATCTCATGTCCCCGCATCGTATCGAGGTTACCGGTGGGCTCATCGGCTATGAGTACTTTCGGATGGGTGACCATAGCCCTTGCAATAGCGACACGCTGCTGCTGACCGCCTGAAAGCTGACCGGGTTCATAGCTCGTCCGATCCTCCAGACCGATGCTCTGGAGCGCTTCGAAGGCTCGTACTCTTCGTTCCTTTGCGCTCATGCCAAGGTAGACAAGGGGCATCTCGACATTTTCAAGAGCAGAGGTCTTTTTTAAGAGGTTGAAACCCTGAAAGACAAAGCCCAGTATATAACGCCTAAAAAGTGCCAACTGGTCTTTTGAAAGGGCCATGATGTCGGTATCCAAAAAAGTGTACCCCCCTTCGCTGGGAATATCCAGTGCCCCGAGGATGTTAAGCAGGGTGGATTTTCCGCTCCCGCTGGGTCCCATGATGGCGACAAACTCGCCGCCTTGTATCTCAAGGTCGATCTGCTTGAGTACATGGGTCGCCGCTTCGCCGCTTCCGTAGGTCTTGGTCACTTTTTCAAGCCGTATCATCGACGCATCTCCTGCATCACGATAAGAGGGTCTCCTTCTTTAAGTCCTTCCGAGAAGACGGCTGCATCCGAGCCGCTGTTTCCCAGGACTTTGACATAGACCTTTTTCGCTGCCTCACCTTCAAGTATCCAGACATGGGGTTTTGTGTCTACAAGAGCTTTTGTCCTGTCCCGTGATCCAAAGAGGCCTTTGCTCTTTGGTTTTACGGGGGTAAAGAGAAGGGCTGCTTTGGGAAGTATCAGGGTGTCTTTGAGTGTCTCGGTCACGATGTCCGCATCCGCACTCATACCGGGTTTGAGCAGAAGCCCGCTGTTGTCGATGTTCATCACCGCTTTGTAGGTCACGACGCCGTCGACGAGTTCGGAGTTGACACGGACCAGTTTGATGCGTGCCTCAAAGGTCTTGTCGGGATAGGCATCGACGCTGAAGGTCGCTGTCTGACCGGCTTTGACCTTGGCGATATCGGCTTCATCGATACTGGCCTGCAGCTCCATCTTTGTCAGGTCTTTGGCGATCTTGAAAAGGACGGGTGTCTGAAAGGAGGCTGCTATAGTCTGGCCGGGATCGACCTCACGTACAAGGATGATGCCGTCAACAGGGGAATAGACGTTTGTACGATCAAGATCATACTGGGCGGAGGCAAGGGCATGTTTGGCCTGATCTATCTGCGCTTTGGCATTGGAGACCTGGGCTTTGGTGACAAGATAGCTGGCCCAGTCGCGGTCCCAGTCACTTTGTGAGGGCAGGCTTCCTTTTGTCGCTTTTCGAAGGCTCTTATTGCGCGTGACGGTCGTATCCGCCTGGTAGAACTGGGCGTTCATGTTTTCCAGAGATGCTTCTGCTGCGGCCAGCAAAGCCTGAGCCTTGTCCAAAGCACTTTGATATTTTGTCTTGTCAAGCTGTGCTAGTATCTGTCCTTTTTTTACCGGGTCGTTGTAATCGACGTAGACCTTTTCGATCGTACCGGAGACTTCCATGCCTACGTCGATATTCTCGACCGGTTCGATATAACCCGTAGCTGAGACCGTTATCGTCAGATCTCCTTTTTCAAGCGCTTGTGTCACATAGCGGTAGTTCTCTTTATCTTTGTCGGGCATGAACAAAAAGTAGCTTCCAAGACCCAGCAATACAGTAAACAGGAGTGCGATGATCTTCCATCTGCCGGAGCGGCTCTTGTATCCGCTTATCTTTTGCATTGTTTCCATGCTATGTCCTTAGTTTCTGCTTGTACCGGGATGAGAACTCTCATCCGCACTCCAGCATATAAGCTCGGAGAGAAGCTGTCCCAGTGCTTTGTTCAGAGCTTTGACGCCGCCTTTGGCATCGGGTGTCTTTGAAGGCACATTCGATCGGAACAGCCGGCTGGCAAGCAGTGCTCTTGTCTGCGTGTCATAGATCATGGCATTGAAGGTTATCATAGCCGAAGCGTTCTTCTCATCTTCAAAGCGGTGTTCGAACTGCAGCACTTTGATGTCAAGTGTCAGTTCACTGCTGATAAGAGAATTGTCATAGATCAGCCGGCTGAAGATCTCTTTGTCTTTTAAGACGGTATATAAGGCGGTACTGATAGCTTCGCTCGGGGGCTGTTTCCATCTGCTGTAGAGATAATCTCCGGATTGGAGTCCGGGTCTGGTGTAGGCAATGCCTTCGCGCGAGACCGCCTCCGGGCCTTTGACGAAGTTCAGACGCAGAGCCTTGTCTATCGTCGAAGGGGTACATGCAAGGGCTATAGAGGGATCGAGGTAATACTGTGTGATAGGCGGTTTGGCCTCAGGACGAAGCGAACAGCCGCTGATAAGCAGTGCCAAGAGTAGTGTAGTAAGTGTCTTCATCATTTTTCTCCCGGTCCGGTCGTAGGTGTGGTAGATTCAAACAAGACCGCATTGGGGTCTTCTTTGAACTTTTTCAGTACGTCGGAGAGTTCGGCCGATAAAAGCCGGATCTCTCTTAAGAGCAAGGCCGCTTCCTGAGGCGTGTCCCCTGCGATCTCTTTAAGGTTGTATTCGCCGTTTTTGAGCGATGAGTCAGCGCTGCGGATCAGGCCTCGGGTGTCTCTGCTAAGAGCAATATACTCATCTACCAGCAGATCGGTATTACGGACAAGCTTGTTTGTACTGGCGATGAGCAAAGAGGTGTTGTGTATGTTCTCATCACTCAGGAGTCTGTTGAGCTGTCTGGTGAGATGTGTGAGCTCATGTATGATCGCTCCGGAGTCTTCTGCATTCTCCGTCAGTGCGTTGTCGATCTTATAGAGGATGTTCTGAAGGGTCGTGGTGATCTCGTTGGCGGAATTGGTAAGACCGCTCAAAATGGACGGTTTAAAAGGTATGACCTTGTACTTGTTTCCCAGATAACGCATCTCCTGCATCGGTTTGGCATTCTTCTCTACCTGTATGTCGATGTAGGAAAGTCCGGTGATGCCAAGAGGTTTGATGGATGCCATCACACCGTCGCGTATGGGTACGTCTCTGCGTATTTGAAGACTCATCATGATCTCTTGAGGATTGTCCGGATTGATCCTGAAGCTGTTGACACGGCCGACAGGAAGTCCCTGGTATTTCACGTTCGTGCCTATATTTATCCCTGTTATCGACTCGGTGACCAAGAGTCCGTAAAGGCGGACCTTCTGTTCATCAGTCGGTTTGAGTATCCAGTAGATGCCGGCAAAGAAGAGCAGACTGACAATACTGACAAAGGTTCCGATCAAAGTATAGTTGACGCGGTTATTCATAGCTGACTCCCTCTTTTAAAAAGAAACTGTCGATGATGGGGTGTGAGGTCCCCAACACCTCTTCCAGATTTCCCTCTGCGATGATCTTTCTGTCCGCAAAGAAGACCATCCTGTCGAGGGTCTTCTTGATGGATTGTAGGTCATGCGAGACCATGACGATGGTAAGGCCCAAAAGTTTTTTGAGTGACACGATGAGTTCATCAAACTCTGCCGCTGATACGGGGTCAAGGCTGGAGGTAGGTTCATCCAGAAACAGCAGTTTCGGATCCATCGCCAGGGCCCGGGCCAGGGAAGCTTTTTTCTTCATCCCTCCGCTGAGTTCTGAGGGGTATTTCTTTGCGTCACTTTGGGAAAGTCCGACCATCTCCAGTTTTGTCGCAGCGATAGAACGTATCAAAGACGGGCTCATGTCGGTGTATTCGTTAAGGACAAGAGAGATGTTCTCTTCCACGTTCAAGGATGAAAAAAGGGCACTCTCCTGAAAGACGACACCCCACTGTTGTCTAAGAGCGAGTGCTTCTTTCTCATCCAGTTTCCAGATGTCTTTGTCCAGTACCTCTATTGTGCCGCTGTCCGGCTCCTGAAGGAGTATCATCTCACGCATCATCGTTGATTTTCCATATCCGCTGGGACCGAGAAGACCGAAGATCTCTCCCTCGTAGACATCAAAGCTGATATCGTCATGCACAAGGTTGTCTGCAAAACTGGTGCGGATGTCTCTGACGCGTATCATGCACTTTTTCATATGCCAAGCTCCAAAAAGATAATAGAGAAGAGGGCATCGCAGATGATGACCATAAAGATGGCGCTCACGACACTGGACTTGGTATTCACCCCGATGCTGTCCGTCGAGTTCTCAACCGCCATACCCCGCATGCTTCCGATGCTTGCGATGATAAGGGCGAAGAAGGGACCTTTGATCAGACCGACATAAAGATGGTCAATATTAAAGACCTCTTCCATGCGGCTTAAAAACTCGACCGGAGAGATAGAAAGCTCCATCCCTGCTGCAAGCATACCGCCGATAATACCCATGATGTCGGCCAAAAATATGATCATAGGCATAGCTATCATCAGGGCCAATATGTTCGGAAGTATGATAAAACGAAAGGGGTCAAAGCCCATCGTCCGCATGGCATCGATCTCTTCGGTGATCTTCATCACGCCCAGCTCGGCCGTATAGGCAGAACCGCTGCGGCCGGCGACGACGATGGCCGTGATCAAGGGGGCCAGCTCACGGGTGACAGAGATGATGAGCATATCCACGACAAAGATGTCGGCCCCGTATTTTTTGATCTGCAGCGCACTTTGGTAGGCAACTACCAGTCCGATAAGCATACTGGTGAGCAGGACTATCGGAAGAGCCTTGATAGCATGTTCCTGAATACCGCGGAGCAGTTCTCTGATGCGAAAGGAGGCAGGAGCGCGCAGGGCATAAAAAAGAGTAAAAGCCAGTTCGCCGATGAAGGTAAGGTACTCTTTGTTGCCGCGATAGATCTCGTAAGTAGAACGGCCGAGTGAGAATAAAAATCCTCCTTCTCTTTTCTCTGCTGCCAAAGAGAGCCTGTCCGGAAAGTAGGTGATATCCAAGAGGTGCTGTGTCTCGGCAGGAAGGTTTGTGAGGGTGACAGAGACCCCGCGTTCTTTGAAGTCTCGCACAAGGGTATGTATCAGTATCGCCCCGTTGACATCGCACGCGTCCAGACCGGAAAAGTCTATCTCAAGATCTTCTGAACCAGGAGGATCCAAAAGACGGAAGGAACTCTCGACCTTTGAGAGTTCCTGTGTCAGCCAGGAGCCGGAACAGCGGAGAATATTCATATCAAGACCGAGATAACTGTTGTTGGATGTTTTCATGATGTCTTTTCATTATGTTTGCCAAGGCTATCGTGTACGACCTGCTTGCAATACCTGTACAGCAGATCCGACTAAGGACTGTCTCAATACTAAAAGATACCAAAGTGCTCCTTAATTACACTATAAAATAAGCAGCGCACTATTGAAGTGATGTCTGAATATAGGGACATTGGAAGGAGTTAAAGTGTGCCCGTCAAGGTCTTTTCGACGCTGTGAATGTACTCTTGTTTAGTTAGAGGAGACAACATAAGATTAAGTTATTCGATGATATAGTGATCTTTTTATTTGAAGAGAGAGTTTTCTGTGCGTTCTCTTGATAATGGTGATAGGCTATCGTATACGATACTTGAAAAGATATGGGGTCTCACCTTTTTCCGAGGACGAAAAACGGGGCAGGTCTGAGGGGAATAAAGAATAAAAGCCTTGGGGTGATACGATACGGCCAAGGGTATGTTAGAATTGCGGCAAGACTTTATTAAATGGAATGATCATGACAAAAATATTGATATTATTGACAGCAGGCATGCTTTTTTTAACGGGATGTACCCAGGAGAGCCAGAACAAATTCGGACGTGCTATACAGAACTATACGGGAACCAACGGTGTTCTTGATGTTTATGCGGGTGAGAAACTGATAAAGCGTTTTATCAAGGTCGACAAACTGACGACGGCCATCGCAACAGAGAGCAACAGCCCCCGTCCTTACCGTTACGGATACGGTGTTATGGACGAGAACTTCAATCTCAAAGTGGACGCCGGTGAAAAGAAGGTCTATTTCGAAGTGAGCGACTACTCGACTTCGTATGTCTTTTATGAAAACACGACAAAGTAGGGCATAGACGTGGATGTTATTGAACTTTTTAAAAGTATGATCGAACGCAAGTCAGAGACACCTTCTGACGGCGGTGCTCTGGAGTGGATCAGCGAGTATCTTGAAGGCTACACCCCGCTTGTCATCAACCGTGATGAGGTACAGAACCTTTTTATCTACAAGAAGTTTTCCGAAGGTCCTCACCTCTGTTTTGCGGGCCACGTGGATGTCGTTCCTGCAGGCGAGGGCTGGGAGACCGACCCGTATACGGCGGTAGAAAAAGACGGCTATATCTACGGGCGCGGGGCACAGGACATGAAGTCGGGTCTGTCGGCTTTTATTCAGGCAGTGCATGACACCAAAGATTTCAAAGGGACGCTTTCGCTTCTGCTGACTTCGGATGAAGAAGGTCCGGCCAAAAACGGTACGGTCAAAGTCCTTGAGGTGCTCAAAGAGAAGAACCTTCTTCCCGATGCCTGTATCGTAGCTGAGCCGACCTGCGAGAAGGTCTTCGGCGATGCGATGAAGGTAGGCCGACGCGGTTCCATCAACGGTGTCATCGAGAAGATCGGTAAACAGGGCCATGCGGCCTATCCGGAAAAAGCGACCAATCCTATTCACAAGGTCGCTCAGGTCCTGCATCACATGGCAGGGGTCAACCTGGACGAGGGGGATGAATATTTCTCCCCAAGCCAGTTTGTCGTGACAGACATCAGAGCAGGGATGGAAGTGACCAATGTCACCCCGGGCAAGCTGAAGATGATGTTCAATGTGCGCAACTCGACCAAGACCGACCAGAAGACGATAGAGGAGTTCGTCCATCTTTACTTCAAAGAGATGAACTACACCCTCAAGCTTGACCAGTCGGCTTACCCTTTCATGACGGATGTAAACACGCATGTTGTCCGTACCCTGGACGCAGCGATCGAAAAAGTCACCGGTATCAAACCGAAGCATTCTACGGCAGGCGGGACATCAGACGCGCGTTTCATAGCCCCTTACGGAATAGACGTTGTCGAGTTCGGTGTCAAAAATGACACTATCCATGCCCCGAACGAACGCACCTCAAAAGAAGAGGTGCAAAAACTCTATGAGGTCTTTAGAGAGCTGATAGAGAGCTTCTAAGCACAAAGGAAACCCATGCCTAAAATACTCATCATAGCACTGCTCTTTAGTGTCTGGACGGCAGCCAATGCCGAAGAGATCCGCATCAGCAAGACGAAGATCATCGCTGATTTTATCCGAGACGATGCCAAAGAGGTCGTCATCGACACCAAGAACAAGCGGATGTGGCAAGACGACATCTCGGTGAGCACGCTTGAAAAAGACTGGGCTTCCGCCAAGGCTTACTGTCAAAGCCTAAACTTTGCAGGATATTCGGACTGGTACCTGCCAAGCATCAAAGCGCTTGAAAGCATAGCTGAGCCTGAGCATTACCCTCAGGCGATTGTCAAGGGATTTAAAAATGTAGCACCTGGCAATTATTGGAGTTCCTCTGTCCATGCGTCAGACCCTAAGGATGCTTGGTTCGTCGACTTTAAGAGTGGCATCTCGCGCAGCAATGGTAAGATCCTTACAAATCGTGTGCGCTGTGTTAGGGAGGGACAATAAGATACTTCGAGTTTTGATCTTTTAATGCAGTACGTAGAACTTCCGATCTATAAGGCCGCTTTGGATTTTGCTGTCTATAGGGAGACGATCGTCAAGAGTTTGCAACAATATGAAATGGAATTTAAAAGGAAGAGTTGTGAGAAAAATCTTTTTGATTATGACAGGGCTTAGCCTCTTAAGCCAAGCTGATTTTATCCGAAGTGATGAGATGGTAAGCGATACCAAGACAGGCCTGGTATGGCAAGATGACGTAGATGCTATAGTCCTCAAAAAATCCTGGTCAGATGCAAAGCAGTATTGTCAAGACCTAAGTCTAAATGGTAAAGATGACTGGCGTCTACCAAGTATGAAAGAACTGTTGAGTATAACGGATAAGCATCGTTATAACCCTGCAATAGCTTCCGAATTTAATAATATCGCACCTAACTATTATTGGGGTTCCTCTGTCTATGCGTCAGACCCAAAGTTTGCTTGGGGCATCAACTTTGAGGGTGGCTACTCGGACGGCTATGCTAAGAGCGATACGAGTCTTGTGCGCTGTGTTAGGGAGGGACAATCTTCTTTGACCTTTGATGAGGGTGTTAACAGACTTTTAGACCTTAAATTATCGGCATTAGCCCTGAAAAAACCCGAGTTTGCTTTGAAAAAAGATATGTTCGAGACCAAGGCTGAGTTTGAAAAACGTACCTCTTCGGCAGCTTTTAAAAAAGCCGTAAGCACTTTAAAAAGTGAAGCGATTCAAGAGGCGCTTGAAGCGACCTATGGAAGACCGCTGCTTTCGAATCTAAAATACGATGCAGAAAATGCCTATTTTGTGGTAGATTTAAAGTTTGAAGCGAAACAAGACTTCAAACAGCAGAAGGTGGCGATAAGGATTCCTAAAAGTGTCGCGCGGGATTTTTATGCCTCAGCACAAAGTCTACGTGCCGAAGCCATTTTTGAAGTCAATGAGAAAGGGGTGAGTCTCAAACGTATCGAAGTCCCTTTTAAACAGAAAAACTACCTTGCCCAGTTTACCGACAAAGATATAGACAACACCAACATTGTGATGAAGCTCTCCGGCATTCAAGGCCTCAGTCTGGCGGAGAGTGAGGTAAAGTCGTTTGATACCACTCAACTCAAAAGCTTCAACGACCTCGACAAACTGCTCGAAAAAGCTCCTCAAGCCAAGACAGACAAGACCAAATGGCTCTTCGTCATCGGCATCGAGCAGTACGACTTTACGGACAATATCTCCTACGCCAAACGCTCGGCCGAGATGTTTGTCAAGACCACCCAAAAAAGACTCGGCATCCCCAAAGAGAACGCTTACGTGATGTTGGACTCCGAGGCCTCGCAGGCGAGGATCAAGACCAACCTCAAAAAGATGCTCCGCCGTGTCCAGGCAGGCGACAGTATCTACTTCTACTATAACGGCCACGGCGTTCCTGTCCCAAGTCAGAAGAACGAACCTTACCTGCTTGCCAGCAACACCGAACCCGACTTTGTTCAGGATGAGAAGTTCTTCTCCTTGCAGAACATCTATAGCACGCTTTCCGACTCCAAAGCCGCCAAGGTCATCGCCGTCGTGGACAGCTGTTTCTCGGGTGTAACCGATGGCAAAGCCGTTCTCAAAGGTGTCGCGGCGACACGCGTCGTTGCCAAACGGGCCTCCTTTGACCAAGAGAAGATGGTCGTCATGAGTGCCGGAAAAGGGCATCAATACTCGAACGCCTATGAGAAAAAGGGCCACAGACTCTTCAGTTTCTATGTGATGAAGAACATTCTTGAAGGCAAGAACGATATTGCATCGCTCTACAAAGAGGCCAAGGTGCAGACTTATGAGACCTCACTGCAAGAGTATGGTGACCTGAGAGTACAGGAGCCGACGATCGAAGGGAATGCAAGGATGGAACTGTGATCACAAGAAGGTTTAAAGGAGAGTGACGATGTACTTAAGAGTTTTATTCTTTTTTCTGCCGTTATGTCTGGGTGCAGAAGAACTGATCTGGAAAAGTGGTTCGAGCACAGAGATCACGAAAGAAGAGTTTGATAAGGCCATTCAGGTATATGTAGAAAAGACCTATCCCGACAAGATCGAAAGATTGAAAGCGGAACACGTTGTTTTGTATAAGGGCTTGATGTGGCAGGACAATGATCAGGCACAAGGACTTAAACTTCGCTGGGATAATGCAATCGAGCATTGCAAAGAACTTTCATTTGCAGGGCATCATGATTGGAGACTTCCGAGCTTGGAAGAGCTAAAGACCTTGGTCGGCGGAAAGTGTGAGATGCCATCAGGATTTGAAAGACTAGATGATTGTGGTCGTCAGAAACTTTACGGCTATTGGTCCTCAACGGTGCACTCGTCAGATGCCAATTTTGCTGAAAATATATACTTTCAGAGTGCCTTCTTGTACAACGGTCCTAAGTCACATGCCTTCAATGTGCGTTGTGTCAGGGATGGGATATAATAAAACTTTAAATTATGGGAAGAGATATGATGAACTTAATAATATTGTTTTTCATGTTGCCACTGTGTCTGAATGCGGAGGAACTGGTATGGAACAGTGCTTCAAGCGCAGAGATCAGTGAAGGGGAGTTTGATAGGGCTATGCATGCTTATGTCGAAAAGACTTACCCTCAAAAAGTCGAAAGATTTAAAGAAGCGCAGCCAACTGTGCTATATGCCGGTCTGATGTGGCAGGATGATGCGCAAGCACAGGAACTTGAGCTTGACTGGAACGGTGCTGTAGAGCATTGTAAAGGGTTGACGTACGCAGGATATAGGGACTGGTGGCTTCCGAGTGATGATGGACTTATAAACTTGCGCCATGGTCAGTGTGCGATGCCGACCGGATTTAAAAGCTTGTTCAAATGTGGCACGTCGGGAGCGTATGTATACTGGTCATCTACTGACGATAAACGCACAGACTCCAACCTTGCTCGGGGTGTGTATTTTGACAGTATGGGAACGTTCCGCTATGGCAAGACGACTAAACTTCGTGTGCGATGTGTCAGGGCAGGAGAATAATTTGATTTTAAAGTGTAAGGAGTGTTTATGCGTATAGAAAAAACAGTTGGGTTAATAGCTTTGACCCTAATCCTTGTCGGCTGCGGAGGCTCTCCCAAAGCAAGCTATTCAGAAGAAACAGGAAAAGTGGAAAATCCTTATATTCTGCCCAAGTCAGAGCAGCTCATAGCCCTGACGAACTATTTTCTAAAACAAGAACTCAACCCTGAAAAACCTTTTTTCCCGTCCCAGCCGGAAAAACCGCGAGACTTAGCGGGAACGAATCTTGTCAAAGGCAAGTATGAAAAGACGGAAGACTTTGAAGCGCGCGTCAGTAGAATGAAGGAAGACAGGGTCCAAACGCTACGAGCACTGGAAAAGAAGTATGCCAAAGACGTGAAGGCCTATAATGCCGAGGTTAAACGCTTAACGGACAACTATAACAACACGATCGCCACACGCCAAAAGAACATAAAGGCCATTACGCTTCAATCGATGCAAAAGGCTTATGCCGTAGTCTACGGTACACCGTACGTCAAAGAGGGCTTGACCTATGATGCGGACAGTGAGACATTCTACGGCAAGGTTGGCTCAACTAAGGGCGGTTTTGAAGAGAAGGTCTCTATCAAAGTCCCTCTTGATCAGGCACAGGCTTTTGAGAAAGCAAGAGCCAGTCTGGACACTAATGTTATCTTTGACTATGTGGACGGTAAGCTGAAACTGCAAAAGATCGATGTCAAGTATGCACAAAAAAGCTATGTGGCAGTACTGAGCGATGTAAACTTTAAGAGTGAGAACATGAGCGTTGCCATCAATGAAGGAAGCCTGCAGCTGCCGGCAGCTCCAATATTAAGCGCAAGTTTCGCTACGAACACGACAGAGTACGATGTCGGCCAGATCGTCTACTCCAAAGACCCTGAAGTCGCAAGACTCCAAAAGATCAAGTTTGAACTCGAGCAAAAAGAAAGGGCTAAGAAACGCACGGAAAAAGAACGCGAAGCTGCTGAGCAAAAACGTGCGGCACTTGAAGCGCAGATCGCTTTGTTAGAACAGAAAAAAGGCGGTGAAGACGATATCTCCAAACTTCTTGCAGATTCAAGTTCGCATGCGGTCGACAATACGAAATGGCTTTTTGCCATTGCTATCGAAAACTATGAGTATACCGACCCGGTAGCCTATTCGACAAACTCGGCCAAACAGTTTAAGGCCGTTATGAAAAAGCGTCTGGGTATCCCTGAGAAAAACATCCGTATGCTGGTCAACAGAGATGCGACAACGGGTAAGATCAGCCATGACCTTAACGACTTGGTCAGCCATGTCAAAGCAGGCGATACGATCTACTTTTATTACAGCGGACACGGTATTCCGGTACCTGCCCAGGAAAATGCGCCTTATTTGCTTGCACAAGACATGAGCCCTGCCTATGTCGCAGATGATGAACGTTTCAAGATGCAGACTATCTATATGAGCCTGAGCAAATCAAAAGCCTCTAAGGTAGTCGCCTTTGTAGACAGCTGTTTTAGCGGAGGAAACGACAATCAAGCTCTTGTCAAAGGGGTGGCTGCAACAAGGCTGAAGCCAAAAAGCGTGACCTTCGACAAACAGAAGATGCTGGTCATCAGCGCCGGCAGCGGGACGCAGTATTCAAATAAGTATGATGAGAAGTCAAACCGACTCTTTTCGTATTATGTGATGCGCGGTCTTATCAAGAACAATGCCGACACGCAGCGATTGTATGATTATGTCAAATCAAATGTTCAAGAGAAATCTTATGAGATGGGCTCAAGCTATGAGCAGGTGCCTGTCTTTGACGGAAATATAGGACTGGAACTCTGATGCAAATCATCAAAGGAGTGATAGCTCTTGGAGTACTGAGTCTTGAACTTTATGCAACACCTGCATGGTACCATCATCTCCAAACCAAAGGACCGAGTTTCTATGTGGGCTATGGGCAGGGTACCTGCGAAGCGGATGCCAAAGAAGCTGCGCTGAGAGACATCGCCTCACAGATATCCGTCACGGTCGAGAGTTCAAGGTCAAGCGACATGGGTATCCGTCAGGGTGAGACCTATCAAAATATCCAGGACCAAAGCTCTCTTCGTTCCCATGCCCAGATCCATGGCTACATGGTAGAGAAGCTTGAGTTTGACGAGGGACATTATTATATGGCCTTGTCGTATGAGAACATCCCCAGTATTGACAAGTTCAATAAACAGCTGGTGTCGGTAAAAGCAGACGAAGCTGAGATCTATAAGGGGTATCTGCAGAAAGCACCCATTGCCAAAGACCTCAAGCGCAAGGTCAACTTCTCTCTTGAGCGCAAAGATGGCTTGTGGTACATCCATTACAAAGATATCTATCAGGTCCTGGATGATAAAGACTTCTACGGTTTTTTTACGTCAACGAATAATCCGAGTCTAAGCATCACGACCAATAAACGCAATAATATTTTGTATGACACAGACGAGTTTTTCTTCAAGGTCGACTCCAAAGAGAAGGGCTATGTGACGATCTTTACCGTTTATGAAGACGGCACGGTGGCACAACTGATGTCAAACATACCCGTAGAGAAGAACAAGACGGCAAACATCCCTGACAAAGAGTTTGAGTCGGTACTTCAGGCAGGCCTGATAGAAGAGGACAAAGAGACCTTCGATCTTTATGTGGCGGTACGAACGAATGAAAAACAGCATTTCGACCAGTTTGCCAGAGCGGATGAAGAACTGATCGAAGATGAGCGCTATAAGAACTTTGACGAATTGATAGAGCTGATGGATGAGACAGAATATGTCACGCTGAAGCTTGTCACAAAGCCACGTTAGTTGCTTCCTTGAAAACCGCGATAGAGGTTTCTTCAGTAAAGCCCCGTTAAGGGCTTCTTCTGTAAAAACCGCCTTCAAAAGCTATTTGAAAATAACACGCTAAGTGTTTTGTTCAGATATGCATCATCTTAGTCTGATATAGTCCTGGCGGATAAATGCCATCATATCATTGGCATCGTCTGAATAGCAGATGATGTTTTCCATATCGACACCGACACTGTTTATATATTGCAGGCGTATATAGTCTTCGTTGTAGTAGTATTCAAAGAGTAGACCGCTATAGAAAAACGAGAGGCCGTTGAGTGTCTCGATGATGGTGTCTATGCCGTGAATATGATGAAGATTGATATCGGCAAATACCATATCGAGCTTTTGATGGCGCAGGTGCTCAAACTCCTGCATAAAGGCACGCGGCTCAAAGATGTCTTCAATGACGATAACACCTGAGTTAAGCATCATATTGACGCGAGCACACAGTGCCGGTCGTTTTATTGTAGAAGTCTTAGCCTCCCTTACTTCCAGTCCGGCCCGTGAATATACCTTCAAAAGCTCATCTTTATAGAGTGTAGGCAGATAGAGTTTTCTTGCAAGCGGATCAAAAAGCAGGTAGGCGATCATCGCACCGCTTTTTTGTGCCGTCTTGATGCTCTCTTCGATCTGCATGGTCTCCGGCACCAGTCCAAGACAGATAGCCGTTTCTGTCATATTATGGCGAAGATTTGCTTTTTGGCTGAAGGGATGCATGGTCAGGGCTTCACCGTAGATCGCTTTTAGCCCCTCTTTTTTGGCAGTAAGAATAAGCTCGTCAAACATCAGGTTCATGATGCCCATCCGTTTAAAACGCGGATCGACGGTCGCGACGCCGATCTCTGCGATATTGGAGAATTTGGATTTTAAGAGTGCAAAATGGCCGATCAGTTCATCCTTGTAATAGGCAACGATAGAAGTGACGCTCTTGTCCTGATTGGCTTCTCGTACCTTATAGGGGATGTAGAAGGTGTCTTTATAATAGGTGAAATTGTAGTTTCGGTAGATGAGTTTAGCTATTCCGTCCCCGTCTCCGGCACGAAAGGTCCGTATACGTATTTTTTTTAAGACCTCTTCTTTGTCAAACTGTTCTGAAGTGACAGTGTTGTTTTTGAGGTCATAGCAAAGATCGAACTTCTGAGTGATGGTAAGCCTTTTTCCTTTTTTTTCCAAGTCATGGTATTCCAAACAGTCGACAAGTTCATAGACCCGGTAGAGACCCTTTTTAGACCGGTATCGCTCTTGGATGTCTTGGCTGAGATAGGGAGTGAAATCAAAAGGCAGACCGCTGTCTTGGACATCGATACTGAGTTCACAGCTTTGTATACGGAAGTTCACACGAAGGTCGATCTCATAGTCTTGAGTATAGGCGTGGGTGAGTACGTTGTCCAAGAGGATATCAAGGGCCTCTTTTACCGGTGATAGATTGGTCTGAAAAAGGCGTGACTGTATCTGAGCAAAGGCAGAAGCGATAAAAGGTGTATAGGCTTTATTTGATATCTTGATCTCAATGTTATCCTGCATAAGGCACCTCAAGTAGATAAAGTATAGCATATTACAATAGAGAATTAGGTTTATTCTAAAGCTGTTGTGATAAAATGTGGTGCAAATAAAAAGTGAGATAACCCATGACAAGATTCTTATTAATACTTTGTTTAAGTCTGCTCAGCCTCAATGCGGCTGAACTGGTCTGGGCCCACTCCTTTACAGAAGCCCTTGCCAAAGCCCAGGCGGAAAACAAGAACATGATGGTCCTGATAACGACAGAGACCTGCCGCTGGTGTAGAAAACTCGAATCACAGACGCTGACCGATGAGGCAGTGATCGCACGTTTGAATAAAGACTATGTCAATGTCCATCTGACCCGGGATGTGGACGAATATCCGCGTTATCTGGATGCTCCGGGTGTCCCTGCGACATATTTTCTTGACAGAGCGGGTAAGCCTATCATCAAACGGGTTATGGGATACTGGAACGTTGAGGACTACCTCTCCTATCTGGATGACGTTGACTACAAGCTGGGGAAAAAAGAGAGACTGGGAAGCGAAGAGTAGATCTTGTGACTCTCAAACAACACTAAAAAGGAATACCAACAAATGAGTACAAAAATGGAATTTATAGCGACAACAAATGCTCCTGCAGCGATAGGACCTTATTCACAGGGTGTTAAAGTAAACGGGATGTTCTACTCTTCAGGACAGATAGCATTGACTCCTGCAGGAGAGATGCTGGGTGACGATGTCGTCCTTCAGACCAAGCAGGTCTTCGCCAATTTAAAAGCCGTTCTTGAAGCAGCGGGTTCATCCCTTGATCGCGTCGTGAAAGTAATGGCCTTTGTTGCTGACATAAACGACTTCGCTACGGTCAATGAGATCTATGCCGAGGCTTTCGGCGATCACAAGCCGGCACGTTCGCTTGTCGCGGCCAAGACACTTCCAAAAAACGCATTGGTAGAGATCGAAGTCATCGCACTGTGTGACTAAACCTCTTAGATGAACGCTACTAAAAAACTCATCTTGTCGCTGCTGACTTTACAGTGCTTTCTTGTATCGGTACAGGCAGATGAGTTTTACAGAGACGATGCCAAAGAGGTCGTCATAGACAAGCAACGCAATCTGATGTGGCAAGATGACAGTGCCGCAGGCAGGATAGACAAGAACTATGAGGATGCTATAGCCCATTGCGAGGACCTCGACTTTGCAGGTCACACAGACTGGTATCTGCCCAGTGTCGATGAGCTCAAGAGCATCGTCAAAGCAGAGAACTACCCCCGATCAATCGCCAAAGAATTTCAAAATGTCTATGCTGACTATTACTGGTCTTCAACGGAATACTCACCAGAGCTGGCATGGATTGTTCTGTTTATCTATGAGGATGTGGTCTACTATCACAGGAGTGATCCGTCTTATGTGCGGTGTGTTCGGAAGAATAAATAACGTGAAGCACAAGGGCTTGACGAAAGAGTCGTCCGATGGTGAATGGTCGAGGGCGAACGGGATTGATTATAGATCATTAGCAAGTTGACTAGCTTTGAAATTGAGTATATTGTCGCAAAGAGTAAAAAATTTTGGGATTAGTTCATCGTGACATTGTTCAATGAAAGATAAAATGTTGTCGCCAGCAACAACTTTATTTTGGAAGCATAATTTTCCATCTTTATCAAGGTGGGGCTGTTTATAGCTGTACTCTTCGAATTCTAAGTGATCTCGCTTGTTTAAAATTCTGATTAGATGTTTGTGCTTGATAGTGTTAACGTATCCTTTTGTTTTATGAAAGTTTAGATTCAACATAAAATCCATAAGCTCATCATAGAAGCTCATGACTTGATACTTATTGATGAAGTCTTCGTGCCATTTAATACTGGTCGAATTTGGATCATCTACGACCTTGATGAAAAGATTTAACAAATAAGGAAATGAATCGAGTAAAGCATGAAGATTATTTAGAAATGCTGCAATGTTAGCTTCGTAGACACACCTAATTGAAACAGCTTCACCGGCTCGACGATACACCGAAAAGCTATCTAGCTTTAGATTTTCATCTTTTGAGGCACTTTTAAAATTCATGTAATGATACTCGCAGTATTGGAGCCAACGAGAGATAGATTGAGTGCAAATCCCAAGTTTCTCGATTAATTCATTACTCTCAGAATTAATCTCCTGCTGTTTTAGACTAATAAACTTTCCTAAATTAAGACTTTGTTCCATGTTTTTCTGCATATTTTAGCGACCTATAACTCTTTGATATGCAACATAATATATGACTTCAACTGAATATAGATATATTATCAATGTAAAAAACCATATTACTTGTTAGAGTAGACAAATTCTAGCCTAAGAACTTTTATTTAACGTGTCTGTCCTTTTTCTACCGAGAAAAAGAACGAAAAAGCTCGCTCCACGGCTTCGAGCTTGACAGCTGTCAAGTTCTCTCTTCTATTCGGCCCTGCAGATGCTCTGACACATTCAAGCGGTAACACATCTTTGTATTTCAGAAACTAAAGCTTCTCTAAAGAAATATCGCTCCACGACTGCCATGGCTTGTTTTGTGAAATTGGCACGACATAGTGAGTTAGATAGCTCTAATTAGTTGGCTAGGAATAAATGCTAAAGCATTTACATTTATTAATGCGTCACTTTGTGACTCTCGTCGAAACTTCTACAGAGCTGAATGGAGGTTTATTTCTATCGTGAAGAAAATGGCACTGTTTGAGCGCAGCGAGTTTGACATTTTTAGATAGAAATAGAGTGTAATGAAGGCATCCGATAGATATCGGGCTCGAAGCCGTTGAGAGAGCTTCTTTGCTTACTTTCATTCGCGGTCGAAGAAAGTAAGAGAAAGGCAGAAGCGAAGTAATTAGGTCAATATGTTCCAGCAGATCAAGAATGTTTCAAGAATAAAAAAGAATAAGTTTATAATTAAGCAAATCTTAAACTATATGCATGTATAATTCGCGAACTTTTATCCAGGGCATCATGAGTGTCCTGGCAAAGACTAAAAGAGTACTTTTGACTCTTGGTGTCGGAGAGGGTGAAACTCCTTCTCTTTACTGGCGCAGGCCTGATTATCACTAATGTTGACTTATACTTAGGTCCTTC
>JBFEIF010000010.1:0-37680 GCA_041553795.1 Sulfurimonadaceae bacterium | reverse complement strand
TCTATGTGGTAATATTTTTTGGATTTCTACAACGTCCATCATAGGGTCAAAGCCTTTTTATAAAATTTGGCTATTTTAACGCAAGTTTCGTTAAATTCGTATTATTCGGTAAATATAAGATTTTTTTAACTTTGATGTGTAAACACGTTACTATCATTACTTTCTTCTTCCCTGAATCTGATAAGGATTAAAAACCAAATATATAGGAGCTTATTTCTAATAATGCTACAATTTCAAAAAGATAAAGCCTTTAGTGTTTTATCTCTAAAGTATCTTTTCAAGGCTGATAATATATGGCTATCTTTGCTTTACAATCTCCCGCCGGCGGTTTCTTAGATGAAGACCTGCAGCGTTTCAATAAAATATTTGATGACTGGTGCGTTCAGTTTGAGTCCCTGGAAGATGCCCAACTCATCGCTGGCAGCCTTGACAAAAGAAAGCCGGTCAATATCGTCGAGATCACACCGCTGAGCTATCCCAAATATTTTTTTCCCACTCTGCAGGGAAACATTCATACTACCCGCCAGATCGAAGACAAGATCATCTGTATCATCGAACCCTTTATGGGCTCAAACTACCGTATCGCCGTCTGCGATCTAAAGACTAAGAAAGTGACTATCACAAGCCAGCGCTACAAAAGCGTGCTGAGTGTCGAAGGGGCTTTTGCCAATTTTACGCTCTAAGTTTATTTGATTTTCTATTACGTATAACGCTTAAAACCAATAGCAGTGCCTTTTCGAGCTCTCTTTATTTTGCTCTCAAGAGAGCAAGAGAATAAAAAAAACCATGAAAGTGACCATTCACAATAAGTTTCTATTTACTGATTTTTGTTGGCTAAAAAAAAGAGTAGACTTCTCTCTATTAAGACCTGCCTAAAGAATAAGCATTGATAGGCATCAATATCTTGATGCCTATTTAAAATGAAGACTAGCCGTTTAGCTTTCTTAGCATATGGTCCATGACTTCAGTGTGTTCATGTTGGGGACTGAAAAGTACCATTTCCGTGTCATTATCGGCACGGACTGTATGGCCCGGCGGCCAATAGAACATGTCACCGGTCTTGACGACCTCTTTGGAATCATCGGCGAAGGTCACCGTCAGCTGACCTTCGAGGATGTGTCCCCAGTGCGGACATTGGCAAAGATCACCTTGCAAACCCTGCAGTAATGGAGCGATGTCTGCTCCGGCACCTAATGAGAAATACTCACCACTCATCATTCCGTATCCGCTGACGTCTCCAAAATCGACCTGCTGTCTGGCTTTTGCACCCGGTATATCGATCTTGGCTGGAATATCGTTTTTATTCAATCTCATCTTACACCTCCTGTGTATCTCTTGACCAAATACAAGGGATGACGACACTTTCTACTCGGTCCTATATAAAAACTTTATCACATAAGAGGCTTTATAACGATAAAAGATTCTTATTAACCTATAATAATTATTTATACTTTTTGTATTGTTTTGCACCTGTATAATCAAATACGACTTGAGTTTACTTCTCCTTAGGCTGGAGTATCCGAGACGGATGATGAATGGTGGTTTTTAGCTACGCTATTGAGCTTGGAGAGAAAGGGCTTAGCAAGCCTACTTTAAAATAAGGTATTCCCTATTGTCTTCATAGGTCTTGGCATCAAGAAAGATGTCGATCTTGCCGTCTTTGACTTCGTCCAATACAAAGATAGGACTGAGGTCATAAGGGGAGTTGCAGAGCTTCTGGCGCACTTCGATCTCACGTTCTGTGCTGAGAGGATTGAAGATCATCTCTTTTACTGTTTTAAAACTGCTGTTTGAGAGGCTGTTGAATGTCTCAAGGCTTATCAGTTTCACCTCTTCCCGATTCATAAAAGAGAGCTTATTGACGGTGTAATCGATACGTCCGTTTGCTTTCTGTCTTGGCAATGTCGAGTATATCAGCGCATGGGCATCGACCGGTTTTTTGTCTATGCTCATCTTCAGATGATATTGACGGTAGTTTAGAAATTTCTCGCGTACGAGCTGATATTCCTGTCCCTCGTCTTCATAATCCATACGGCGCTGATAGAGTTCAAGTCTCTCTTCAATAGAAGCCGGGAGTATCTGGTTTCCTATAGGAGAGAACATCTCGTCCATCAATTTTCCCTGCTGATCGCGCTGCATGGTAAGACCGTAGATACAGCCGCAGTAGTCTTGTCGGTAGAGCTGTTCCTCTTTGGTCACACGGCTCTGGTCCTGGCTTCCTCCGCCTGAGCGGTAGTCTACTGCTATAAACTCGACCCCGTTCTTCTCATAGAAGGCATCACCGACACGTTTGAGCTGTTCCTGGGACTTCAAAGGCGAGACAAGAAGGGTCGTCGTGATCTTCTTTTCGCCAAGCTCTAAGGCCTTATTCGCAGAGACGTCAAAACGCCGATCGAAGCAGACTTCGCAGCGGGCACCTTTTTCCGGTTCTTTTTCAAGGCCTCTTACCAGATCCATCCATGTCTCGAAATCATATTCGCCTTCGAGCAGGTCGATACCGAGTTTTTTACAGCTTCTTTGAACATCCAAATAACGCAGTCTGTATTCTGAATACGGGTGTATGTTGGGATCATAAAAAAAGCCGGTCAGTTTTTCATCGGGAAAATCAGCTTGGAGTTTTTCTAAAAAGAAATGGGAGTCAACGGAACAGCAGATGTGTACTAACATAAAAAGACTCCCATAATTTGAATAAAAAGCATCTAGATGCGCGGGCTTGATGCCGAATCAAACCCAGTGTTAACGAAGTTATCGGGGCTTTTGCTCCGATGACGTGTAAATTATCTCGCCGCTAAGATCTCTACTTTTTCAATAGTGTCTTGACCTTCGATAGAGTCAAGGACTGCGAATGAATCCGCATCATCTTCTGCTATCCCGCCGAAGACAGTATGCACACCGTCAAGGTGAGGTGTTGCGACAAAAGTGATAAAGAACTGGCTTCCGCCTGTATTCGGACCAGCATGTGCCATAGATAGAGCACCTCTTCTGTGTTTTGATGTGTTCAGGTTTGTCTCACAAGCGATAGCCCATCCCGGTCCGCCTGTACCACGGCCGTTTGGACAACCACCCTGAGCCATAAAGCCCGGGATAACACGGTGAAAGTTCAGACCGTCATAATAACCGTCTTTTGCCAAAGTAGCAAAGTTTGCGACTGTGTTCGGCGTCTCAGCACCGTAAAGCTTCAACCAGATAACACCCTTCGATGTTGTCATCTTAGCCCATTGAAATGCCGCCATCTCTTCTGCAGAGTAATCATATGTTTTTAAAGACATTGTTTATTTCCTAAATAATTTTGAATTACGGAATTATAATCACTTTTTCTTAAGTCATATAATTTAATACTATTTTTTTATTTTAAGCACATAGAATTGTTTTTTTTGATTTTTTTATGATATTATGCGGTTCAATGTATGTATCTAAACTGGACACCCGGATTCAAGCAGAAAGACTTGAGACTCTGGTACAAAACCTTCCCTCATCTCTTTTTAGTACAGCAAGTGTCAGCTTGTTCCTGTTTTATATCGTCTATGGTCGTGTCCAGACCATCAATGCGGTCCTCTGGATCACGGCGATACTTGCTTTGACGCTTATTCGTACAAAGCACCTTTACCGCATCAAAGGAAAACCTGAAGAGTATCTGAATGAAGAGTCAAAGATCCTGGCCGGCATCTTTTTTTCCGGACTTCTTTTCGGCTCCAGTGCACTCTTTGTCTTTCCCTTTAGTGATTTCTCGGCTCAGGTCTTGATATTTTTTCTGTTTAGTTCGATGATAGCCGGTTCTGTCTCACTCTATTCTGTCCACATTCTTGCTTTTCTAGCCTATTCTCTGCCCATCTTGTTCATTTTTCTCTATAGAGCTTCTACACTTTCAGATATGCTGCTTATTCTCTTTCTGGTCGGTCTTGTCTATTACGCTGTCATGCTGACGACCATGTTGCGCGTTAACCGTTCCATTCTTAAGTCGTTGAAGACCCAATACCTTAACAAAGACCTGGCCCATAATCTCTCCTCTGCCAAAGAAGAGCTTGAGAACTCTTACATCGAACTGAAACAAGAAAACAGTGCCCGAAAGGAGACAGAGAAACGTCTTTACCATTTGGCCAACTATGACACTTTGACAGGACTCGCAAATCGGCATATGTTTAAAGAGGAGCTTAAACGCTCTATAAAGACCACAAAAGCAGACGGATCGCAGATGGCCTTGATTTTTTTGGATCTTGACAATTTCAAGATCATTAACGATACGATGGGGCATGCCATGGGAGACAAACTGCTCATCGCAGCTTCCTCCCGTTTGAAGAGTCTTTTGGATTCCAAAAGCCATATCGCCCGTCTGGGCGGTGATGAGTTTGTCATCATTATCAATCAGGCCAATAATAAAAAAGTCACTGATCTTGCGGACAGGGTCATTTCTCTGCTTGAGAAGCCTTTTATTTTCAATGAAAATGAGATGTTTATCGGCACAAGTATCGGAATCAGCCTTTATCCGGATGATACACAGGAGATTGAGACTCTTTTGTCCTATGCTGATACCGCTATGTACACTGCCAAAGAAAAGGGTAAGAACAACTACCAGTTCTTCACCTCTCAGATGAACAAAGATATTCAGTTCAGACATGACATCGAGACGAAACTGCATCATGCTATAGGCAACAACGAGTTTCGTATCGAATACCAGCCAAAGATCGATATCAACACCCAAAAAGTCGTCGGTGCAGAAGCTCTTTTACGCTGGGATCAAAAAGACCTGGGTACGATCTCACCTTCAATATTCATCCCAATTGCCGAGGAAAGCAGTCTTATCAGCCTGATAGGAAGATGGGTCATCAGCCAGGTATGCAGCGATATAGCCCACTTGAAAGAAAGTTTCAATAATGATCTCTGTATCAGCATCAACGTCTCTTCTTCACAGATCCTGCACCAGAACCTGCCACAGATGCTTCAAGAGAATCTTGACCGGTATGCTATTCATACTGAATGTATCGAGCTGGAGTTTACCGAAAACATGCTGATCAAACAGGCACGTAAAAGCCTTGAAGTCCTGCGAAGCCTTGACAAGATGGGTATTACCCTCTCTATAGATGACTTTGGAACAGGCTACTCATCCCTTAACTATTTAAAGACACTTCCTATTCATGTCCTGAAGATCGATAAATCTTTTATCAGTGACATCCCCAACTCTGAAGGCGACTGTGCTATAGTAAAAAGTATCATCTCCCTGGCACATAATCTTGATTTGAAGATCATTGCCGAGGGAATAGAGACTCCCGAGCAACTACGGTTCTTGAAAGAGAACGGATGTTCTGTGATACAGGGGTTTTATTTCTCAAAGCCTCTGGATATCAATGCTTTCAGCGCCTATATCAATGTGTCTTCTCCCGAACTAGCCACCCATCTCATCTAAAATTCAAGATATTTAAAGGGGTATATAAACCCTGTTTCTAATAGGAATGGGCACTTCTTTTCCGACCCTTATTAAGCAGTTGATTAATGCTATTCTATGATATTAAAATAATTGGAAAAACATTTAGGAATTTAATGATAAATCAGGGTAAAAACTTATTTGTATTGATAAGTAAGAAGGAATAGCATAGTTGAGTTAGAATGCATGAAAACCACTCAACTATGATGAAAAGTCAACTAATGTATGTTAGAATTTATAATTTAAGCCAAGAAACCAATTTCTGATATCATCAACTTCAAAAGTAAGAGTATTCCCAGAGACATCAGATAGAATCGTCCATATTTGATTTCATTATCCGATATCCTCCTTCTACTGAAAAGTTAATATTAATTTCGTAATTAAGACCAGCCTGTATTCCATAAACTAAGCCAGAAATATCAACGTCATACCCTTCTAAATCATAGCTACCGTATCCAAGTATAGCACCGAAAAAAGGTTTTAAAGGTTCTTTACCAATAAGATAGTCATAGCCTACACCCAGAATACCAACATCGGCACCATCTGCATTAACATTTTGATAAAACAAACCAACACGACTATTTTCATCAAGATATTTTCCAACTTTTAATGTTTGAGAACCACCATCGTCTTCGAATGACTCACTATATCCAACGCTTGGAGCTTTGGCTGTAAAATCAGCTTCTGTATTACCTACGTCGAGACCAATATACATACCTTCACTTGCTTGTGCTTGAAGAGCTAATAAGCCAAGTGTAGTTAATGTTCCCGCAATTATTTTTTTCACATTTTATCCTTAAGTGTTATTCATGAACAATATCTCACATCTGTAATTAATTATTGTTTAATATTGCGTGGGATATTAAATATATTTCCTAATAGTCCATTTTGGTCTTTATTTAGGGCATTGTATTTCATCTTAAGAGATTGCATTGTTTGCTCAATACTCATGTGATTAAAAAATATCATAACATTTACTTTAGCGTCAATTGTGTATTTAAACGATTGATATGTTATATTTCCGCAAAGGATTTTAATGTACGCAGATATATATGACAAGATCAAAGCTGATCCGGAATTCAAGATATTAGTCAAAAAAAGACGAAAGCTTTCCCTTATCCTGACCGCTTTGACACTGGTAGCCTATTTTAGTTTTGTATTGACTCTGGCCTATGCGCCGGCTGTCTTTGCAACGCCGATCTATGAAGGCAGCGTCACTACTATCGGTATCCCCGTAGGTATAGGAATCATCATCATCGCCTTTGCCCTGACGGGGGTCTATGTCCGAAAAGCCAATACAGAGTTTGACGCGACACTCAACCGTCTCAAAGACGATGTGGGAGTCAAACATGACTAAACTCTTTTTACTCTCTCTGATAAGTCTGTCACTTTTTGCGGATGTATTTTCCGGCGAAGTACAAAAGCAGTCCCTTAATATCTCCGCTATTGTCATGTTTGTACTCTTTGTCGGGGCAACACTTGTTATAACCTATTGGGCAGCTAAGAAAACAGCGACTGCCAAAGACTTTTATACTGCCGGCGGCGGTATCACAGGTTTTCAAAATGGTTTGGCCATCGCAGGCGACTATATGTCAGCCGCTTCCTTTCTTGGTATATCTGCACTCGTCTATGCCAACGGATATGACGGTCTGATCTACTCCATCGGTTTTCTTGTGGGATGGCCAATCATCCTTTTCATGGTCGCTGAAAAACTGCGAAACCTCGGAAAGTTCACCTTTGCCGATGTCGCTTCCTACCGTCTGCGCCAAAAACCGATCCGCATTCTGGCTTCATTCGGCGCGATCGCGACTGTCACCCTCTATCTGATCGCACAGATGGTAGGTTCAGGCAAACTTATCCAGCTTCTTTTCGGTCTTGATTATGAGATCGCCGTCATCCTTGTAGGCGTATTGATGATCTTGTATGTGACCTTTGGAGGGATGCTTGCGACAACATGGGTCCAGATAATCAAAGCCGTCTTGCTATTATCTGGAGCAAGTTTCATGGCTTTTATGGTGATGGTGAAGATGGACTTCTCTTTTGAGCAACTCTTTGCATCAGCGATCGACGTCCATCCCAAAGCAGAAGCGATCATGGCTCCGGGCGGTCTTATCTCCGATCCTGTCTCAGCCATCTCCCTTGCGATCGCTCTGATGTTCGGAACAGCAGGTCTCCCGCACATACTGATGCGTTTCTTCACGGTCAACAATGCCAAAGAAGCACGCAAGTCTGTTTTTTATGCTACTGGCTTTATCGGGTACTTCTATATGCTGACCTTTATCATCGGTTTTGGCGCTATCGTCCTGGTCTCGACAAACCCTGAATATCTAGAAGCAGGCGAGGCCCTTATCGGCGGAAACAATATGGCAGCAATCCATCTCTCTCACGCCATCGGAGGCGACCTGTTCTTAGGCTTTATCTCTGCCGTCGCTTTTGCCACCATCTTAGCTGTTGTCTCGGGTCTTACACTGGCGGGAGCCTCTGCAATCTCTCATGACCTCTATTCCAATGTCTTTGTCCAGGGCAAGACGGATGAGAAAAAAGAGATGCGCGTATCCAAATATGCCACAGTCGCTTTAGGGATCACAGCAATAGCCCTTGGTATTGCGTTTGAGCAGCAGAACATCGCTTTTATGGTCGGTCTGGCCTTTGCTATCGCGGCATCAGCCAACTTCCCCATTCTGTTTCTCTCCATCTACTGGAGCAAACTGACAACGCGCGGTGCCTTTTACGGGGGAAGCATGGGATTGGCAACAGCTGTCTTGCTCGTCATCCTCGGACCGATCGTCTGGGTCCAGATCCTTGGCAATGAAGAAGCACTCTTTCCCTACAAATATCCGGCTCTCTTTTCCGTGACGATAGCCTTTATCGGTATCTATCTCTTTTCTGTCACAGACAAGAGTGAAAGAGCCAAAGAAGAAGAAAAAGCTTTTGAACATCAATTCATCCGTTCAGAGACCGGTATCGGTTCTGAAGGTGCATCCCACTAGGCCCCGGCCTGGTCTCATACTGTTTCTATTCTCCCCTCGTCCAATACATTTTTCTTCTTCTAAAACTGAGAGAACCCTAAACTCTATATTTTGCTGATACAATTAACGACAATCATAAAAGCACTGAGATATCATTGCGCCATATTTAGATTTTAAACAGGAAAGCAAATGAGCGAGACACAGACAAAACAAAAATTTCAACCTAATGCAGAGTTTGCTAAGACAGCGCGTATTAAGAGCATGGATGAGTATTATGCTCTTACAAAAAAAGCCGAAGAAGACTATGAAGGTTTCTGGGGTGACTACGCCAAAGAGAAGATAACATGGAAAAAGCCATTTACAAAAGTCTTGGACGAGTCTAACGCGCCATTTTACTCTTGGTTTGAAGGCGGACAGCTAAACGTATCAGAGCAGTGCCTTGACCGCCATCTGGACACTCGTAAAAACAAGGCTGCGATCGTCTTTGAAGGGGACAGAGGGGACGTTCAGACGATCACTTACCTTGATCTTTATCATAATGTCAATAAGTTTGCCAATCTTTTAAAAGAGGACTTTGAGGTAAAAAAAGGTGACCGGGTCGTCATCTATATGCCGATGATCCCTGAAGCAGCCTATGCGATGCTGGCATGTGCAAGAATCGGTGCGATCCACTCTATCGTATTTGGCGGTTTCTCTGCTGAAGCTATAAAAGACAGGATCGAAGATGCCCAGGCAAAAGTAGTCATCACGGCCGATGGTGCTTACAGAAAGACTAAGCCTTATATGCTCAAACCCGTTGTAGACGAAGCTATTTCCGGTGATACTCCGGTCGAGAAGGTCTTGGTTGTCGAAAGAAACAACGAAGAGGTGACGTGGGTAGCCGGACGTGATTACTCCTATAATGAGCTTATCAAAGACAAATCAAGCGAATGTGCAGCAGAACCGATGGAGTCAGAAGACCCTCTATTCTTACTCTATACTTCAGGTTCCACCGGCAAACCAAAGGGTGTCCAGCACAATACTGCCGGATATATCCTATGGGCACAGATGAGTATGGAATGGGTTTTTGACGTCAAAGAGAATGACACTTACTGGTGTACAGCCGACATCGGCTGGATCACTGGTCATACCTATATTGTCTACGGCCCGCTTGCTATGGGTGCGACTACGGTGATGTTTGAGGGCGTCATCACTTTTCCGGATGCCGGCCGTCCATGGAAAATGGTCCAAGACCACAAGATCAATCAGTTCTATACAGCGCCTACGGCGATTCGGGTACTGCACAAGATGGGTGAGGACGAACCTGGAAAATACGATATCAGCACGCTCAAAGTCCTTGGTACTGTTGGCGAACCGATTGATCCGCCGGCATGGAAATGGTACTACGAAGAAGTCGGTTCTTCCAAGTGTGCTATCGTTGATACCTACTGGCAGACAGAGACAGGCGGGCATATTGTCGCTCCGCTTCCGGGTGCGACACCGATCAAACCTGCCTGTGCGACACTTCCTTTACCGGGTATCATCGGTGAGATCCTTGATCCTGAGACAGGTGAAAAAGTCGGTCCGGGGGAAAGCGGCTACATGTGTGTGACACGCCCTTGGCCGTCAATGATCCGTAACGTATGGGGCGATCCTGAACGATTCAAAAAGTCATATTTCGGCGATGTCACGAAAAACGGTAAACCGGTTTACTTTACCGGTGACGGCGCGAACTATGATGAAGACGGCTATATCACCATCACAGGCCGCACCGATGATGTCATCAATGTATCCGGTCATAGAATGGGTACGGCTGAAGTCGAAGCAGCGATCAAAAAACATGCAAATGTTGCAGAAGTGGCTGTAGTAGGAAAGCCGCATGAACTTAAAGGCGAAGGTATTTTCGCCTATGTCGTACTCAAGTCTAACGATAGCATAGCCGATGAGATCGAAGAGTTTAAAGCTATTAACAACGTCATCAAAAAAGAGATCGGGAATATTGCTGTCTGTGATGATATTGTCTTCGTGTCCGGTCTTCCGAAGACCCGTTCAGGAAAGATCATGCGACGTATTCTTCGTTCTATTGCAAAAGGCGAGAAGATCACTCAAGACATCTCGACCCTTGAAGACCCCTCTGTCGTTGCACAGATCGAAGCAATGGTTAACGTCTAATCGAAGAAGAAGTCTCCTCTTCTTCACCCAAGAAATTCCTCTTTTATATAAACTAATCTTATAACTTAATTGATAAAAAAACTCAAAAGTGTTATAGTATTTCATATTATGTAGAAAGGATTTTCAGATGGAATATTCAGTAATCGGAATCATTGCAGCACTTGTCATTGGGCTTATGATCGGTCTAATGCTTGACGTGGATGAATTTGCAGGTGGGTTCTTTTCTAAATTGACAAAAGGCAAAGATCCGTACAGAGAAGATTGACGCAAAAACTTGAAGACAAACCAGTCAATATACGTAAACCGTTTGTCTTGAGCGATCAGCTTTTCTTGCCAACTTGTATCAATACACATCTTCGTAAAGAAGGAGTGCAAGGCTACAAAAAAGTTCATATTCATCTTGGGCCGGCCGAGATTCTCAGAAAGTACATGAATAAAAAGGAGGCTTGTTAGTCTTCTTTTATGATTTGGCTTGGCTGACTAAGATCCCTCCCAGGACAATAAGACCTATACCGGTAAAGGTATAAATATCAGGAAAACCATCTCCCAGCATCCAGCCAAAACCGATAGCGAATGGAATGTTCGTGTAGGATATAACTCCGATAATACTCGCTTTTGAAAAACTGTAAGCCTTCGTAAGAAGCCATTGAGACAGCGTCGAGATCAAGGCCATAATCCCGATAAGCATCCATACCTTGATAGTGTAGTCCCAGGTAAAAGGGGTAAATAAAAAAGCCAGGGCTTCCGGAGGGTCTATCCACGGTGAGATGATAAAGAAAAAAAGAGGGAAGAATGTCCCCACTCCCATAAACGACAGCATGATGACACGTGTATCATAGATGTCTTTGATCTTTTTTATCGTCGCATAGGCGGCCGCGGCAAAAAAACCGCCGAGTATCCCCAAAAAGTGTTCATATGAGATACTAAGCCCGTAAGGCTTGGTGATGAAGACAATCCCTAAAAACCCGACCAAAAGTGCAAAGACCGCTCTCTTGCTGAGATGTTCGTTTAAAAGATAATAGGCAAGGACAGATACAAAAAGAGGCGATGTCTTGTTCAAAGTGATCGCTTCACCCAAAGGAATAACCGTTATCGTGTAGAAGAAGGTTATCATCGCCGAAAAGCCCAGAAAACCGCGAAGGAACAGAAGATGAAAGCGTCCGCCTTTTAAAGACGGCGCCGTATGTTTAAGTGTGTAAAGGATTATTAGTACACCGATAAGGTTTCGGTAAAAGACGATCTCCAGCGCTGACATATCTTCTGAGAGGACCTTAGCCACGGCTCCGTTCAGTGCAGAGATAAGTGCGCTTAGAAGCATAAAAAGAATACCGTGGTCTATGGTTTTTAACATAAGCGAATTGTAGCATGTTGTGGAAAGATAAAGGGGTTTTGGAGGAAATCCCTCCAAAAGTGTTAGATAGCTTTAAGAACAGCCTCATAATCAGGTGCCTGAGTGATCTCAGGTACAAGCTGCTTGTATGTCACCTTTCCATCTTTGACAATAAAGACAGCACGCGCTTCGATACCTTTTAAGACACTGTCACCGATCAATGTACCGTATGCCTTACCGAAAGCCTTTGCCTGAAAATCACTAAGAACCGTGATATTTTTAATACCATGAGCTGCGCAGTAACGTGTTCCTGCAAAAGGAAGGTCCATAGATACAACAAATATATCGACATTCTTCATCTTGGCTGCTTCAGTATTAAAGGTACGCGCTTCCATATCGCAAACAGGTGTATCGATGCTTGGGACGACAACAAGGACCTGAGTCTTTTCTGTCTTACCGCCGACGCTTACTTCTTTTAGTTCTGAACTGATCAGTTTAACTGCTGGAGCTTTATCACCGACCTTGATCATATTGCCTGAAAGAGTCACTTTATTCCCGCTTAGCGTAACTGTTTCATTTGTTGCAGCATTTGCCGCGCCTACACTTAAAATAGCCATCATCATTACTGATAATAATTTCATCTAATTTCCTTAAAATCTTTAATAACTTGAGCACTATATCTAACAAGAAGTCGATAAAATTAAATAAAACGTTCTAGTTCTATTTTATTATATTTATCTAATTTTTTTAGACTATATAACCTGGAAAAGAAGCCCTTTAAGGTAAAGAGAATTCGGCATGTTCAAGATGTAAGGATGGTCTTTGTCCTGATACAGATGCTCCAGAACTTTCAACTGTTTCCCGGTATCACGTGAAGCACCTAGACTGAGTTCGATCAGCTCATCCATTCCTACATGATATGAACAGGAAAAAAGTGCGACAAGCCCTCCGGGTTTACATACTTTGATACCATTGATCATAAGATGCCTAAATCCGCTTATAGCGGCTTCAGCCTGCTCCTTAGTCTTGGCAAAAGACGGAGGGTCAAGAACGACGATATCAAACGATGCTTTTTTGTCAGCCAGCTCTTTTATGTAGTCCATTGCATTTGCTGCCACACAGGTAGAACGTCCGTCATCGGCAAAACCGTTAAGATCGATGTTCTTTTCTACCTGTTCAATGGCTGTTTTGGAAATATCGACAAAGGTGACATGCGCAGCACCTGCGTTTAAGGCATGCAGTCCGAATCCGCCGACATTACAAAACAAATCAAGCATCGTCGTCTCTTCATCAACATACTCTGTCATAACACCGTGATTGAAACGCTGGTCCAGATAAAAACCTGTCTTTTGTGACGCCTTCAGCTCCAGACCAAACTGGCATCCAAACTCGACTACTTCGATAAAATCAGGGACTTCGCCCTGGATCACACCTTCAAAAGTGCTCAGACCCTCTTTTTCACGTACCGCAGCATCCGATTTCTCATAAATACCGATGGGCTTGATGATCTGTGTCAACGCGCCTATGATCTCTTCTCGAAACCTCTCCATTCCGGCAGTATTGATCGCAATGCTTAACACACCGTCATAAAAATCGACTATCAGTCCCGCCAGTCCGTCTGCCTCAGAGTGGACAAGTCGACAGGAATTTGAATGTTCCAAAATAGCGTGGCGCGCATGGACTGCCTGCTCCAGTTTTGCATTGATCCATCCTGCATTGATCTCTGTCTTTTCAAACGCAAGCATTCTCAATGTTATGACAGAGGAGGCATTCGCATAACCGACACCGAAAGACTCCTGCTTAAGGTTCACGACTTCGACAAGTTCTCCGGCTTCAAGACCTTCAGGAAGCATAGCAATCTCGTTTTGATATATCCAGGGATTAAATTGACGCAGTTTCTTTGCAGCGGAGTTCTTGACGACCAGTTTCTTCATGATTTTTCCAATATTTTATAAGTATGATATTGTATCCAATGTATACTTTCAGCATTAAATGAAAAGGTACATCATGGAATTATGTGTTGCGTTGGACTTAGGTACAAAAGAAGAAAACCTTGCCTTAGTCGAAAAGATAAAAGCTTACCCGATATGGATCAAAGTCGGTTTTCGTTCTTACATCCGTGACGGCAAAGAGTTTATTCAAGCCATCAAAGCCATCAATCCTGAGTTCAAAATATTTTTGGATCTGAAGCTCTACGATATTCCAAACACAATGGCCGATGCAGCTGAATCCATCATGGGACTGGGTGTTGACATGTTCAATGTCCACGCATCTGCCGGAAAAGTCGCGATGCAGACGGTCATGCAAAGACTGGCGCCTTATGAGAAACGCCCTATCGTCCTTGCCGTGACGGCGCTTACCTCCTTTGACGAAGAGAATTTCAAAGCCGTCTATAATCAAGATATCGCTTCCAAAGCCAATCAGTTTGCCAAAGACACCTATGAAGCGGGTATGGACGGCGTCGTCTGCTCCGCCTTTGAAAGTGCGTCAATCAAAGAGATCACATCAGAGAGTTTTTCGACCTTGACTCCGGGTATCCGTCCCTTCGGAGAAGATGCGGGTGATCAAAAACGCGTGGCCGACCTTGCTATGGCAAAAGAGCAGAAAGTCGACTTCATCGTCGTCGGCCGTCCTATCTACAAGGCGGAAGACCCGGCTGCCGTCGTCGAAAAGATCCTCTCTAACATCTGAGGGTCCTACTTAGACTTTGACATAGTCACACCTTGCTCCACTCTTCTTTCTACAGTATATATCCCAATAACAATGGGTGTGTAATACTAAACAGACACATTGGAATATATTTTGCTCCGGACTGCTAAATTGAAGGAGTCCGTATGAAAGTAATGGAAACGATTGATGTTGTTGTCAAACTGAAAGAAAAGATCGCAGAAGCGCAAGCAAACAATAGTACCTTAGCGACTCAACTGCAAAAACTGCTTGATGCTATCTTGAGCAATCCTCAGAACAATCACTCTATCTAACAACAGGTCAAGGCTTGTCTTATTAGAATGCGAGCACTCTTTAGAGAGTGTTTGCCGACCATCTTGAAGATTATTCATATTTTCTTCTCCAACTGACTGTATTTAAGTAAAAGTTTATCTATCTTGGTTATAATCTCAGTCCTAAAACATTGTAATGGTGTTTTACAGATGGACAAGTGGGTGAGCGGCTGAAACCACATCCCTGCTAAGGATGCGTACTGGTAACGGTACCGAGAGTTCGAACCTCTCCTTGTCCACCACCTTCATAAAAACAATCACAAAAACAAAATTTTTACAGATAATAAACGACTTAGGCATTTTGCTATAATATCCTGATTTCATCCAAGGAAAACCTTCATGTCGAACTCTCTCTTTGTCATCGCCTTTATATTGCTATCAGGTGCCATGTATCTCTATTCCATCAAAAAGTGGAAAAAACGCGAACAGGAGTTCGATGAGTTTGCCTATGAGATGCAGCGCGACTTTGCTGCAAAGACAGTATCGATCAATACTGCCATCGATTTTTATGAACAGGTCAGAGCCTTTTATGAGGAACAGAGCTATACCCTAACCAAGCATCCTGACTTCAGCACCGATTTCATTGCCAAAAAGGATAAAGAGATCTTGTTTCTCCGCGTACAGGGGCCTGAGAACAAAGAGTTCATCTCTGCCAAGCTTTTTCAGGCCTTTATCGGACAAACCGTCATGTATGCCCTGAATAATCCTGTCTATCAAGCCTATACTCTTAAATGGGCATATGTCTGTTCAAAGATGAAGCTTGATAAATCCGCCAGGATCTATATCAACAAGTATAAAGATAAATTAAAATTTGAGTTAATAGAAGCAGCATAGAGGTTCTAAGAAAGCCTTCGGCTTTCTTTATTTGTTGCGGCACTGAGAAAGTGAGATATCCGCACCCTCTTCTTTTCCGCCTTCGGCACCGTCAGCACCTAAAGAGATGATCTCGATCTCACCTTCTTCATTAAGATAGACAAAATTGTTTCCCCAAGAGTCTTTTGGCAACAGTCCGTCAGTAAAATATGAACCCTCTGCATAGTTTTTATATTTTTCCGAATTCGGGTTTTTTGACAAGGCATTAAGACCTTCTTCTGTTGTAGGATATGTTCCGTTGTCGACCTTAAACATACGAAGTGCATTTTTAATACTTTCCATCTGCGTACAGACCAGCCCTTTTTTGGCTTTTTCACTTTGACCAAGGATATTAGGCATGACAAATGATGCCAAAAGCCCCAAGATCACAATAACTATCATCAATTCCATTAAAGAAAATGCATTTCTTTTCACTTTGTTCCTTCACACGGACCCTTAAAAGTCCTATTTATATTTATAAAGATTATACAGTAAAAAAGTTGCTATTTGATTACCCTGTGTTAGAATTATAGAAAAAAAGATACTTATGAAAAAAACACTCCTGATCACTGCATCCTTAATCTTTTTAGTTCTTGCTTTAAGCTATACACTTTTATTTACAAGCCTTGGAAACTCGTTTCTGCGGCCTGTGATAGAGAAGAAGATCAATGAGACAAGCCCGATCAAAGTCAGTTTGAGCGACTTTGTCCTAAACATGAGCCATCTTCATCTGGTTATCAGACTCGATGATGAGAACTCTTTCTTGGTAGAAGGCGACTACTCACTTTTTTCTCAGACCTTTGACATCAACTACAGTCTCTCTTTGTTAAAGCTTTCTAATCTTGAGCAGCTTGCCCAACGCAAACTTTCAGGCCAACTCACCACCAGCGGAAATGTCAAGGGGGACATGGATCTCTTTGGAATAAAAGGAAGCAGCAATCTGGCACTCAGCAAAACGGATTATGCCCTTGTTATCAAAGATTTTCAGCTTGAAAAAGCAGCCGTCAAACTCTCAGATGCCCATATTGAACAACTGCTCTCTATGGCAGGTGAACAAGCTTATGCACAGGGCAATATCGATCTTCATGTCCAGTTAAACGATCTCGATCCCGAAGCGATGAAAGGCAGTGTCCTACTTGGTATTAAAGAAGCTTCCCTCAATGCCAAGACCTTAAAAAAGACACTCGGTCTTGATCTTAAAAAGACTGATCTGACAGGAGAGTTTCGGGCGAAACTTGAAGGGACTCAGATCGACTATCTCGGAAGAGTGAATTCTGAGCTGGCTGACATCTATTCAAAAGGGACACTCCAAACGGCAAAGATGAGAGCACAGAGCAGTTACCAAATTAATATTCGTGAACTGGCTCTCTTACAGAGTATCACAAAGTCCCCTCTCAGGGGAGTATTCTTCACAGAAGGAACGATCAACGGAGAGAATAAGAACTATACGATAGCAGGCACAAGCAATATTGCAGATTCAAAGACTTCTTATGATCTGGCTCTCTCTGACTTGAAGCCTGCCAAGCTGCTGGTTCATATTGAAGATGCAAGACTTGAAAAGCTTTTATATATGACAGGCCAGTCAAAATATGCCAAGGCAGAGATGAATGCCGATATCGAACTCAATGATCTTCAACCAAAAAGCCTTGATGGCAAAATGTCCATCCGATTGAATGAAGGTAAGATCGACCAAAAGCTTATGCTAAAAGACTTTGATGTCACATTGCCTAAGACAGACTTCAGACTTGATCTCACTTCAAGGATCAGACCGGAGAAGATAGACTACACCCTTGCATTGACCTCTAACCTTGCCAAGATCAGCTCAAAAGGTAATATCGACCCTGCAACGACTAAGACAAAAGCAGACTACACTATCGATATCAAAGAACTTGCTGTCTTTAAACCGCTTACTGCTATGCCCCTGCGCGGACCATTGGCTACTTCAGGTGAGATAAAAGGAGACAGGAAGTTCCTATCCCTAAAAGGACGCTCCGATATCGCCCAGTCTCTCACAGACTATGCCATTAAACTGGAAGAACTGAAACCGACGAATGCGACTCTCAACATCAAGCAAGCCCGATTAGACAGACTGCTTTATCTTGCGGGAGAACCGTCATACGCAGAGGGCTTGCTTAACATAGCTCTTAATATCACCGGTATCTCAATCCTTGAGGGAAGTGCCAAAGCGACTCTTTCCAAAGGTCTAATGCATAAAGAGGTCATCAAAAAAGCGTTTGACATCACCCTCCCCTATACCAAGTTTGAACTTGTCAGCAAGGCTGATTTCAAAGAAAACAGGATGAGTGCCAAGACGACATTGACTTCAAACCTTGCGACAGTGAGCATGAAAAAAACAGACTTGGACATCAAGTCTGCGGTATTGGACAGCGATTACGAGATCTTCATCCCTTTCTTGGAAAGACTTGAGCCTATCCTTGAGAGAAAACTCTACGGAGAGCTAAAAGCCAACGGCCGCATTAAAAAAGACACACGGCTCAGTATCACGGCTCATTCCAAGATCTTTCAGGGGCAGCTAAATGCGCAAATACTTGATGAGAAAGTCACAGCAGATTTCAAAGACCTTCATGCTATTGAAGTATTAAAGATGCTCGGTTATCCTGAAGTCATGGATGCTCCTCTCAATGGAACCTTTGTCTACGACACCAAGGCCCAAAAAGGAAAGCTGGACAGCCGATTTGACAAGGCTGTCCTGACCCGCTCAAAGTTGACGGACCTGATCAGCGGAATAAGCCATACCGATTTGACAAAAGAACGTTTTAATCAAGGTTCGTTGGTCAGTCTAATCGATAAAGAGGTCATCACTTCTGAACTGCAGATGTTAAGCGATAAAGCAAGTCTGAAAAGCAAGAAGTTTATCATCAACTCCAAAAAACAGGTCATCGATGCCCGTTTTGCTCTGAAAGTCAAAAAATATCCGGGTGAAGTCCTTGTAAGCGGCGATATCAATGCACCGAAAGTACGCTTGGATGCGAAATCGGTAATAACCCCGGAAATCGAAAAGAAGGTCGGTAAAGAGATCAACCGCTTCTTAAAGAAACTGTTTTAAAGAGACAAAGCTTTAGAGGTTTTTGGCAAAATAACCATCGACACCATTAGCGATCCCGATAGCCTGACTCATCTGATAGCGGTGGTCGACCATATTTGTCGCTTCTGTTGGATGGGAGATAAACCCAAGCTCTATTAGTACAGCCGGCATCTGTGCACCGACAAGGACCCAAAACGGGCCTGAACGCACACCGTTTCCAAGGACTCCGCTGTACTTAGTTCTGAGTGAAGCCAGCATGTTCTTCTGCAGGTCGATAGCCAGTTTGTTCGAAGCCAGGATCTTCTCTCTGTTCATCAGATGAAGAGCATCGTCCATGCCTGCCTGCTCCATCTTCCCTATATCTGCATTTTCAATTGCAGCTACACGTTTTGCTCTGGCACTTTTATTTGTCGAAAGAAAATAGGTCTCAATACCCTTTGCTTTACTCCAGTTCTTTTTAGGCACTGAGTTTGCATGGATAGAGAGGAAGAGATCAGCCTTTTTCTTATTGGCAAAACGTGTGCGTTGTCGTAATTCGACAAAATCATCACTGTTACGCGTCATATAGACCGTATATCCGCGCTCTACAAGAATATCGCGCAGCTTTTTGGAGAGTTGCAGAACGACTACCTTTTCTCTGTAACTATTATGTCCTACAGCCCCTGCATCTTTACCCCCGTGGCCCGGATCGATTACAATGACTTTTTTCGAATAGTTCGGTTGAATAGGGATATAGGTCAACTCTCGGTTTTCGGATGACATCTTGATGGTTAGTTCATCGCCGTCGACCTTGTACTGCTGCTTGATTAATGTATCATTCTCAAAGACGATACGAAGCGTCTTCTGGTCAAACTGTGCTAGACGTATCTTTTTCACAGAAGTATGTTTAAGCTGCATCGCCTTCTCAGAGAGGACCGCATTGATGTCGTAGATCTTCTTAAACTTATTGTTCTTTGTATCATTTAAAGCAAAACTGTTCAGTTCATCTTTTCTTACCGGACGCGAAAACTTCAGAACGAGACGCTGAGAATCTTTCCAATGTATCGATTTTAAACGGTTTTGAGAGGATATAGAACTCTTTGTACTTTGGGGAGTCGGTGTTCTTTGAGTGATTTTTTGAGGCTGAGGAGAGGTGGTCTTTTTAACTTTTTTGGTCTTGCGTCTTTTCAGTGCGTCTTCATAGTCTATCACATCGATATGCAGTTTTTTGCCCGTCTCAATAAGTCCTGAGAGACAGGTCTTGCAAAGCTCATCATCACCGTCCATTATCGAACGGACATAAAGGTTCTTATAATCATTGTAGGCACGGAAGATGACAGAGGTATCTGAACTTTTGCTGTTTTTCTGGGCCCGTGAGAGTATCTCTGCATTCGAAGCGAATACGATGATTCCGAAAAAAATAAATACCAGAAAGTAACGCAGACTATTCGCCTTGTGTCAATTTCTTCATAAGCTCTTTGACGGATATAATCTCATTGATACGGTACCCGTTGGTCCCTGAAAAGAACAGACCCAGTTCAAGGTTTCCTTCATAGGCATCAGAGAGTCTGTCTGCAATACAGAAACCGACTTCTTTTGCTTCGACACCCCGATTACACGGGGCAACACAGTTTGAGATACACTTGATAGCAGGACCTTCGCGTTTTTCGACAAGCCCTGTCAGGTTTGTACGCACACCCCGAGCAGGATATCCGACAGGAGAACCCATCAACTGGATGTCCTCTTCTTTGGCATTAAGAAGGACCTGTTTAAAGTTGTCATGGGCATCACATTCATGTGTACCGATGAAGCGTGTTCCCATCTGCACACCCGATGCACCCAATCCGATCATCTGTTCAATATCTGCCTTGTCCCAGACACCGCCGGCAGCAAATACAGGCATTCCGCCCCAAAGAGCAGCTTCTTCGACAACCGGTTTAACAAGGTTTTCAAGCTGGTTTTCTTCCAAAGCACACTGATCGTATGTAAAACCCTGGTGTCCGCCGCTTTTAGGACCTTCAAGGATTACTGCATCTGGAAGACGGTCATAACGCTTTTGCCAGCGCTTGCAGATGATCTTTAAAGCCTTTGCAGAAGAGACAATAGGCACCAAAGCCACATCCGGATAATCCATAGTGAACTCAGGCATATTCGTCGGAAGTCCCGCACCTGTGATGATAATATTGGCACCGGCTTCACATGAGTCAGTTACAACACGGCCATAGTCATTAATAGCATACAGGACATTTGATGCCAGAGGTTTGTCTCCGCAGATCGCTCTTGCATCTGCGAATATCTTCATCAGAGCTTCTTTTGAGTAGAAGTTCTCGACTTCCAAGGGTCTTTCAGCGACAAGGCGTTTGACATGTTCTTTATTGTCATAATATCCTGTCCCTACAGAAGAGATAACACCCAATCCGCCCTCTTTACTTACATTCCCTGCAAGTTGACTCCAAGAGATACCAACACCCATCCCGCCTTGGACGATAGGGATGTCAATAGTGTGTTTACCGATTTTTACTGACTTGAATGCCATTTTACTTTACCTTTACTGCAGCGAACTTACGTTTTCCGACCTGCAAGACATATTCGCCTGCTTCCAACTGCAGTTGTTCGTCTTCGACTTTTATTTGGTCTATTTTAACAGCACCTTGCTTAATATCTCTTCTTGCCTGCGAAGTTGATGGCTCTAAATCACAATCTTGTAACGCTTTTGCAATCCAGATCGGCCCTTCAAGTTCAAATGAGGGCATATCCGTCGGAAGTGCATTTTTAGCGTGAACTCTTTCAAACTCAGCCTGTGCTTCAAGAGCCGCCTCTTGACCATGAAAACGTGCTGTGATTTCCAAAGAAAGTGCTTCTTTGGCATGTTTTGGATGCATCACACCAGATTCCACCCCTGCCTTGAGTGCGGCTATCTCTTCCAGACTCTTATCGCTCAGAAGTTCATAATAACGCCACATCAATTCGTCACTGATAGAGAGCACTTTTCCAAACATATCATTAGGCGCGTCCGTCACACCGATATAATTGTTCAAAGACTTGCTCATTTTTTGTACACCGTCCAGACCTTCAAGGATCGGCATCATCAATACTGACTGTTCTTTACCTGTCTCATAAGAGCGCTGAAGATGACGGCCCATAAGAAGATTGAACTTCTGGTCTGTCCCGCCTATCTCGATATCGCTCTTGAGGTGGACTGAGTCATACCCTTGAAGAAGCGGATACAAAAACTCTGAAATCGATATGGAGACATTACTTTTATATCGCTTGTCAAAGTCATCACGCTCAAGCATACGCGCAACATTATAAAGCGTTGTAAGCTCCAGCATACCTGCAGCACCAAGCGGTTCTATCCATTCTGAGTTAAACACTGTCTGCGTGTGCTCATGGGCAAGTATCTTGAACACCTGTTCATGATAAGAAGCTGCGTTCTTTTTGATCTGCTCATCTGAAAGCTGCTTGCGCGTCACACTTTTTCCAGTCGGATCACCGATCTTTGCCGTAAAGTCACCGATCAGAAACTGTACATCGGCCCCGAATTTTTGAAAGACTGCCAGTTTCTGAAGCAAGACGGTATGCCCCAGATGCAAGTCAGGTGCAGTCGGGTCAAACCCGGCTTTTACTGTGTAGCGTGTGCCATCCTCATAAAACTTCTTGACTTTTTTTTCAATACCTTCAAGATCGATGATCTCTGCTGTTCCCCGACTTATTTCTCTAAGTGCTGTTTCTACCATAACGCTGTTCCCTTTATCTATATGCATCGTCTGTGCGTATGAGTTGTATTATTTTATATTTTGTATCTATTTTTTTTCGTATTTTAATTAAATCACCCTCTAGGGAGTGCATCTCGATCTTACAATAATGCACATGAGACTTCTCTTCCTTGCCCAATTCGATACTGGTAAGATCGATATCCATCTTGGCGAGAAATTGTAAGAAACTTGCCAGCGCACCTTTGGCATTATGCAGACTGACAATCAGATGATAATGGAAGACCTTCTGCGCACTCCAATGCACGTTCAGCATCGGCGTCTCTTCTTGGATGAGATCATAAGCATGATGACAAAGCTTATGATGGATATGGGCCTTGTTTCCTATCTTAAAGGCGATTATTTCATCTCCCATCTTAGGATGGCAGCAGTAATCAAAGGCCATTTCGCTGATCGACTTATTGGAAGAGACTTCGATCGAGCCAAAGGTATATTTTTTGAGCTTAAACCTGTTTCTCTTCAAAAAACCTTCAAAGCGGCTGTTTTTTTGGATCTCCTCAAGATAGGACTTCACCAGATATTTCAAATAATCATGGTCAGAAGGGACCTTGCATACGGAATCCATCAGTTTCTTTGATTCAAGCCACTCTGTGATACGGGACTGGTTGAGCTGCAAGACGGTTGAGAGGATATTGACCCCGCTAAGCGTATTGATATGGTTCAAACGCTGCTTGCAGATCAACCTCATATTCGTCTTTGCCCGTGATGTCTTGACAGCATCGATCCATGAACAGCGCGTGATCTCTTCGCTATCCGTATCAATACGGACAAGATCCCCATTCTTCAGTTCGGTCAGCAATGTCGCTTTTGACTTGTTGATCATACAGCCTATCGCCCGGTTTCCGACTTGAGTATGGACGGCATAGGCAAAGTCAAGAGCGACTGCACCCCGCGGCAAAGTAAAGGGGTCTCCATTAGGTGAGAATATCAAAATATCCTCACTGTAAAGGTCGTTTTTCACCAGTTCATAGAACTCTTCAATTGTATCGCCCTGTACCTGCAGGTTTTGCATCCAGTCAAGGTTGATACTGGACTCTCCTCCATCCTTATACTTCCAGTGTGCAGCGACACCAAGTTCAGCTGTCTGGTGCATCTCAAAGGTACGGATCTGTACTTCAAAGATCGATGTATTATCAAAGACTGTGGTGTGCAGTGTCTGGTAGCCGTTGTCTTTTGCATTCGCCAGATAATCTTTAAAACGCGAAGAGAGCGGCTTAAAATACAGGTGCATAATACCAAGTACTTTATAGCATTCCAAAGGGTCTTTCACAAGTATACGGATTGCCAATAGGTCAAGGACCTCGTCAATACTGATCCCTTTTCTCTGCATCTTCAAATAGATCGAATAAGCGTGTTTGATACGGCTCTTTATCTCAAAGTCACCTTCATCAAAACCATTCTTTATCAGGGCTTTTGTAACCTTAGTGATAAACTCGCTCAGGCTTTCGTGTATTTGATGAAAATTCTCTTTAAGATAGGTATTGATACGCAGATAGTCTTCGGGAAAGATATATTTAAAGCTAAGGTCTTCCAAGGCATTCTTAAGATTTGAGATACCAAGTCTGTGTGCGATAGGAGAATAGACGACCATCGTCTCTTCAGAAATCCGCTCTTGCTTCAGAGTAGAGAGAGCATCAAGCGTCAGCATATTATGCAGTCTGTCGCAAAGTTTTACGACAAGTACGCGGACATCTTTGACAGATGCCAGAAGCATCTTTCTGAATGAAAGTGCAGAAGCAATAAGTTTTTCATCCGAATCCGAAGCGACAAGTTCGGAATCACGCATCTGTACGATCTTGGTCAGACCTTCTACCAGATGTGCCACATCCTCACCAAACTCGGATGCGACTTCCGAGATCTCCATACTCGTATCTTCAACCACATCATGCAAAAGCGCGGCGATGACCATAGCATCATCCTCACTGATACTAGAGACAATACTGGCGACAAGTATAGGATGGATGATATAAGGTTCACCGCTTTTTCGAAACTGTCCTTCATGTGCTTTTTGAGAGATATGAAGGGCTTTTTCTACGAGGGGAGAAGATTTGACCTGCTTATAGAAAAAAGCTTTTGCTTCTTCCAGGTCATGGATGTTACGAACGGAATCAATGATCGTCTTCACACTATGCTCCGTTCATCTTAAATTTATTTATATTTCTATAATTAAGCTTATTTAAAACCTTTGATAGTGATAACACCTTCGGCTATCTCCATCAATGCCAGGTCTGCCGGCTTATACGCCTTAGGATCAACATTCAGTTTACTTGAATCGCCATTTTGAATAGCGTCTGCGCGTCTTGCTACAGCGATAGCCAACTGATAACGGTCAACACCTGTCTTTTCAAGTGCTTTTGCAGTAAGTTCTTCTAATCTCATTTAATATCCTTTTTTGTTTTCGTATTCCAAAGAGCAGAGCTCTCCGATGCCGTTTTGTTTTATTTTACGATCGAACAGTTAGCCATATTGCCATTGACAATATCAAGAAGGTTCCCGGCTTTAAACATATCACATACAATAATTGGAAGCGAGTTGTCCTTTGCAAGGGCGATGGACGTGTCATCCATCACCTTGATCTCGTCCTGAAGCGCCTGATCATAGCTCAGAACATCATATTTGACAGCGTCAGGGTATTTGTTAGGGTCTTTGTCATATACACCATCCACTTTTGTCGCCTTGATAATGCATTCTGCATCGATCTCAACAGCACGCAGTGTCGCTGCCGTATCCGTCGTGAAGAATGGGTTACCTGTCCCTGCTGCGAAGATCACAACACGATTTTTTTCAAGATGGCGAACCGCACGACGCTGAATATAAGCCTCAGCGATCTGTTCCATCTTGATTGCAGTCTGAACACGCACCTTCATCCCGGCATGCTCACACGCTTCCTGCATCGCTACCGCATTTATGACTGTGGCAAGCATACCCATGTAGTCACCAGCAGTACGGCGGATAATTCCGTCTTGTGCAGCAGTCACGCCGCGGATAATATTACCGCCACCAATGACAATACCCACTTCGATACCTGCATCGACAAGACTTTTGATTTCGCTGGCAATATATTTTAAGATCTGGGTATCGATCCCGTGTCCAATATCGCCAGCAAGAGCTTCACCTGAAAACTTTACTAAGACCCTTTTGCTCATCAACGCCCTTTTAAGAAATTTGAGAATTATACTTAAAAATTGCTTTACAAGGGCTTATATTACTGCTACTTTGCACGTGCATCAACTCCGCGCATCTGAAAATCCTCTATCTGCTTGGCATATTTTGGATTTGCTTCGGTAAGGATCTTTTGCATCTGTACGATCATCTTTGCCGTCGAGAGAGGATTTTTGGCATAAAAATAGACAAATTCGAAATGTTTATTAGCCTCTCTGTCATTCTCTGGAAAGGGAAAGTTCTTTGCCATCTTTTCCACTATCCCTTCGATCTTCGACAACTCTTTTTTTTCGGTCTTCAAGATCTTGATCATTGCGTCTAAAGTGAGTTCGTTTTTGTTCTTAGGCTGCTCGTCCGCTTTATTGCTTTGTCTTTTTGACCTTTTAAAAACATACAGTATAAGGACGAGCAGGAGTAAGACAAAAAGAAGAAAAGAACCGATCAGATAGGGCATATTAAAAACCTTTTATGATACCTGCCAACACCTTGCCAACAGACGAATTTCTGTAGTATAACAGTTTTTAATATAAATTCAAAACAGCTCTATTAATATTTGACCTCATCAAGGATTTCAGAAAAGACAAGAGCCCTTTCTTCCTTGTTGGGATGCAGCATCTTATATATGACGCTTGAAAGTACCGGATCGATGTTCGGGTCTTGTTTTTCCAAAGGCTGCAGCTTCTCTTTTGAAGCAGGCATATATACCTCATAGGCACTGTATGGCTCGGTTTCAAAAAGTGCGACATACAACTTTCGTCCCAGATCAAAAAGCTCGAACTCTTCCTGTCTTCCCGTTGCGACGTTTGTAGCAAGCTGTATACTGACATCGATCTTCTTGCGTCTAAGATATGCATTCATCGCCATCATAAAGCCTAGATAGGCACTGGAATATTGCTTTAATACACGGTCATGGAAACGTTCAAAACTTTCGCCCTGTCTTTTCATACGCCTGTATTCCAAAACCAAAGACTCGACATAATATTTTGCATGGATAAGCGGGACGGTCTTCATAACCGAATAACCCTCTTCCCCTTCACCTGTCAGTTTCCCCCCAAGAGTTATATGCACCCCATATTCCTGTTGCCCGTCTACCTTTGCCTTACATCCTTCAAAACCGATATCACCGACACCATGCAGTCCACACCCTTTTACACAGGCAGACCAGTACATACGGATCAACCCTTCATCAAGTGGCACAGCCTCACTCAGGTATTCACTCATTTCAATCGCATCAGGCTTGTTAGGTATGACGCCGAAAGGACAATGTTCTGTCCCGGCGCAGGCGATCATATTATTGAAATACGGGGTGTTGACACTCTTATATCTTTCGAAAAACGGCATCTTCAGCAGTGCCGGCATCGCTTCGTCTTTGACTCCGGTTATATAAAGACTCTGTTCTACATCCAGTCGTATCTGTCCGTCGCCCAGTTCCTGCGCACACTCGGCAGCGAGTATCATATCAGACCCCGTGAAGATACCCGAAGGAATGACAGCATGTACGGCATAGGCACCTGAACGCATCTCAACACGGCCATGTTTTGGATCAAAGTTTTCCATCAATGTCAGAGTATCCCCTGCCCTTGCAAAATCAACACCCGCCTTTTCGCGGATCGCGGCAGAGAAGTTATCCATACCTACGGCTTCGATCAGAAAAAAGAGTCGGTTCTTGTTTCGATTGTCTCTAAAACCGTTATCTCTGAATAGTTCGATGATCGCACCATAGGCCAAACTCACCTCTTCTTCATCTTTCAAAAAGATATCTGCACTCTTGGCTATTCTTCCGACCTTCCCCCCAAGATAGAGGTTGTAACCGTAGCGCCCCTCTTTTTGAGCCAGGACAAAACAGCAGTCCTGTCCAAAGGCATTCGAGCGGTTTAACATCGATCCCGATATTCCGGTATTGAACTTTCTGGGCAGTACCGAGATCCATTCCCAGTTATGCAAAAATTTGGACTGGATTTTTTCAAGAAGTCCCTGAGAAGGAAGTATATTATCCTTGCCTATACCGTCAAGAGGATCATTCAGGATGTTTCTAAAGTTATCCACACCCGTCTGGTACGAAGAGATACCGACATTTTGAAGTTCTTTAAGTACAGTAAGGATGTCTTCGATCGACATGTAGCGGTATTCGATCTGCATCCGCGTTGTGATATCGATATAATCCTTGCCGTAGTCTCTGGCTAAACGTCCGATCGTCTGTGCCTGTTGTGCATTGAGCTGTCCTCCCGGTATACGCACACGTATCATAAACTGTTCCGGTGTAGCAGGACGGTCAAAAATACCAAAACACTTTAGAAAATAGTTCTTGTCTTCTTCGCTTATTGAAGCATATCCGTTCTTGGCATAATCGTCGAGTTTTTCCCATGCCTCTTTAGGAGTTTTTAGTTCTTTAGTCTGTTCTATCTTATTTACTTTTACACTGCGCTCTTTGTAAGCTTTTTCCAAATGTGATACCACTAAAAATCTCCTCGTTCATTTGATAAGATAATAGCACCTTATCAAGATGCTTGAAATGATTGATTGATTAAAAATTAGACAATTGTCGGAGGAGTAGAAAAATTGACAGAGAAGCGTCAGAAACCTCACTGCAATAGAAGAGATTTACAAAAGTATTACGATCGAATGTATCACTGCTATTCAGACATCAAAAGACGACCCTATTGCGTCCTTCATTTTTTGCCCTATATAGCTTTTCATCTGCAAAAGAGATCATCTGATCAAAAGAATCCCCCATTTTGTCGTTCAAACCGACAGAGAGAGACATCCTGAAGCTAATCGCATGGACTTCTATGACCATTATCTCAACTGCTTTACAGACTTTTTCCATCACTTGTACTGCGTATTTCATCTGTGTATTGGTCAAGATAATACAGAACTCTTCACCGCCGATACGGGTGATGACATCAGAATCTCTCAACTCATTTAAAAACAAGGTTCCTAATATCTTAAGTGCCAAGTCACCTGCCTCATGTCCGTAACGGTCATTGATCTTCTTAAAATAATCGATATCAATCATTGCAACGACAATGGAAAGGTTTTCTCTTTTCGCATTCTCATACAGCTTCACACCGGTCTCATAAAGATATTTTCTGTTATAGACTCCTGTCAAAAAGTCTTTGACGGCAGACTCTTCAGCCAGCTGAATATAATGTATCATCTCTAGACTCGATATGACTCTGGAGACCATCTCTTCAGGCATAAAGGGTTTGGTAATAAAATCATTCGCCCCGTTTTTTAGAAACTCGACGCTCATCATAGGCTCATTTGAAGCACTGACCCCTATAATAGAAAACTTATTCATACTGTGTGTCTTTCGCACCTCTTTGATGAGTTCGATACCGTTCATATTCGGCATGTTTCTGTCAGTGATAATCAATTGGATATTTGGATGCTCTTTCATTACCTGCAAAGCTTCCAGGCCGTCAGACGCTTCAAAGATCTTCAGAGGGAGTCTTTCCAATGCGAACTTCATCTGTAAACGTGACATCTTTGAATCATCCACCAGGAGTATCTCAGAGCCTTCAAAACCATAGACAAACTGTAATAACCGCATCGCATAATCAAAAGAGTTCCTATTTTCCTTATTGACATAATCTAGGATGTTTTTTTTAAGTATTCTTGAACGCAGCTCACTGTTGTCAGAACCTGTCATAACGATTGTCGGGATCCCTTTTTCCAGGAGCATATCGATGCACTCGCCCTCTTTGGAATCAGGCAAGAGAATATCTACGAAACTCACAGCAAAGTCAGCCGGGTCATCCAACAACTTTTTTGCTTCTTCCATGGACCTAGCACTTTCGCACGGAAAATGGAATTGATGTAATATCAGAGCTTTTAAAAAACGTATGATTGATATATCATCATCGATAATGAGAACTTTTTTCACCTATTGTGCCTTTGGAACCTAAGTATATCACTTGTTATCTAGTCTCTCGCCAGATAACATCTCAACACACCGTACATAAGTCCTACTTATAAATTCTAATAGCTCGTGTTCAAGATATTTCCTCTTTTATGGTATCATCATATAAAAAATTAGAAGAATATGCAACTAAAACAAGTCTTTCTGGATATATTTTACATTATACGACATACACCGGCACGGCTTGCGGTCTTCTCGATGACAAAAAAGATCATTGTTCTGATGATGCTGTCCAATATTATTATCGGTGCTCTTTTTTATCAATACACACAAAAGGTCTCTTTCCCAGCTCTCTTAAGCCATCAGGAACAGCAGATGGACTCTATCGCAAACTTTACAAAGGCCGAGATAGAACATATTCCCAAACTCAACAGCGATACCCTTGATTATGTCAAAAGAAAGATCCTTGAGAACTCCCATGTGTACAATCTTTTTATCAGTGCAAGCTCAAACGCTCTCACAACTGGAAAAAGCCTCCCTATCAAAGCCAATATGCATCTTCACTATTATGCCGATCAGCCTCTCTTGGCAAAAGCCTATGACTTTGAAGACGGCTATTTTATTATCTATTTCAAAGCAGACCAATATACCGAAGAAGTAGAAGGTATCGTCAATACTGCCTATTTGACATTTATATTGATGTCGGTGACCCTTCTTGCTGTTGCATTTGTCTTAAAGATGACACTTTTACCGATCACCAAACTCGCCTCTTTGATGAAGAACATTGACTACAATGCACCTGTTTCCTATTCCCTCCCTAATCTTTCTGCCAAAGATGAACGCTATGACCTCATCTCTGCTTTCAAGACATTGAGCTTTAAACAGCAGGAGTATGCAAACCGGCTTAACGATCTCAACCTCTCACTCGAAGATAAGATTCGTGAAAAGACCCTGCAGCTTCAGGAACTTAATGATTCTCTGGAAAACAAGATAAAAGATGAAGTCAATCAAAACCGCCAAAAAGACAAGATCCTCTCAGAGCAGTCACGGTTTGCCGCCCTGGGCGAAATGATAGGCAATATCGCGCACCAGTGGCGACAGCCGCTTTCCGCCATCTCTACGGCCACAGGGAATGCGAAGATCGAAAACATGTTGGGGATCACCACCAAGGAGAGTCTTGACGATACTTTTAACAGGATCGATGAATACACAGAATACCTCTCTGATACGATTGATGATTTTAGAAACTACTTTAAAAAAGACAAGAAGAAAAAGGCTTTCTATGCCGATGAGATATTAAAAACGGCACTGAGTATCTCAAAAGGCAGCCTGAACGATATCCGTGTGATCCAGGACACATCTGCATTCAAGATCAAACTCATCGGCTACCCTTCTGAACTGATGCAGGTATTCATCAATATCTTCAACAATGCCAAAGATGTCCTTGATGAAAAAGGCTTGGCTAAGAAGTACCTGCTTATCTCCATGGGCAAGACATCTACTCATGTCATCATCAAGATCTATGACAATGCCGGCGGGATTTCAAAAGAGTATCTATCCTCGATCTTCGACCCCTATTTTACAACCAAGCACAAGGCACAGGGGACAGGTATCGGTCTGTATATGAGTAAAGAGATGATCGAAAAACATATGAAAGGATCGCTCACTGCCAGCAACCGTTCCTTTGAGGTGGACGGGACGGAGTATATAGGTGCGTGCTTTACGGTCGCGCTTCCTTATAACTGATACTTTTCAGCTGAGTCGTCAAAGTGCATAGGGAAGTAAAAGTACGCTGTAACAAGTCTATCAATTCTAAAGCCATTTTTTTCTTTTAAAGTACACAAGCGATATGATCGATATCGCGATAAAGACCATCCATAAGGCCGGATAGGCCCATTTCCATCTTAATTCGGGCATATACTCAAAGTTCATCCCATACACACCTGCCAAAAAAGTCAGAGGGATAAAGATCGATGCAAAGACCGTCAGGACCTTCATCACCTCGTTCATCTTGTTGCTGACATTGGACATATATATCTCTATCATCCCCGACAAGACATCCCGGTAAGACTCAATCGACTCGATGATGTGGATAATATGGTCAGACACATCTTTCAAATAGGCACGGGTCGTCTCATGGATAAGTCCCGAATCGCTGCGGAACAGACCCGCCATCAGCTCCCTGATAGGGGAGACAAACTTTCGGATACTGATGATCTCGCGCTTTAGCCTTTGTATGGCATAAAGAGTCTCCTGCCGAGGCTGTGAATAGAGTTCGTCTTCGAGTGAGAGTATCCTTTCATCCAGGGCATCTATCAAAAGAAAGTTCTGATCCACTATCGTATCCAATATCGCATACATCAGATAATCCGAGTTTTGATGGCGTATGCGTCCCTGGCTGTACTTGATCTGCTGCATTACAGGGTCAAGAAGCTCATCTGACTTTTCTTTGAACATAAAGACAAAGTCCTTAAGCACCAGAAGGCTGATCTGTTCGTAGCTGACACTGAAATTCTCTCCTTCGGGAAGAAGGCATTTTAGAACGATGTAGAGGTACTCTTCATACTCTTCAAATTTGGGTCTTTGGTGGGTATGAAGGATGTCTTCGAGAATAAGAGGGTGGATACCGAACAGACTTCCGATCTTTTCGACGATGTGGACCTCTGCCAGCCCTTCTACAATGACCCAGGTGATACTTTGGACATCTTTATATTTTAAGACATCCTCAATAGACTCGACCTGTTCCTCTTTTACATGTTCTTTGCTGTAATCCACGAGCGAGATCCGGCTTTGGGTATCAAGGACTTCCCCTACATGGATAAGCGAACCCGGGATCAGGCCCGTTTTTTCAGAGGTCCTGTGCAATGATTCCGACATATCTTCCCCTTGAGTGTCAATATTCAGACATTATATTAGCACAAGTCTTAATAGCAGGTCCGCAGTAAGATCAGACCTCGGCTTTGGAGACACTCTTGACGTAAAACTCCTGCTCTATCTTTTGATGTTCAATGATCCCGGATATCTCTTTTTCACTTAGCTTGAGTCCCTCCGGTACTTTTTCAGAGTGCAGCTGTACCGCAGTCTGTTTGTAGTTGGGCTCGCCTGACTTCGGACAGAACGTCGATGATGTCAATGTATTGATAAGCTGTTCGTTAAAATGAAAGGGAACAAAGACATTTCCCGGAGCCACTGTCTGTGTCACGCGCACGATGACATCTTCGATCCGTCCCCGAATCGAAGAAAGTGCAAGTCTGTCGCCGCTTCGCACCTTCAAGCGTTCTGCATCGGCGGGATTGATATCCACCCACGCTTCCGGGGCAAGGTCATTGAGTATATCGATACTTTTGGTCTTGGTTCGTGTATGCCACTGCTCCACCGTACGTCCCGTGTTCAATATGACAGGGAAATCTGCATTCACAGGCTCCTGCATAGGGATCCAGTCAAGGGCAAGAAGATTGGCTTTGGCATCTTTGGTACGAAAAGGGATATCCTCCGTATAGAGTCTTGCACTCCCCTGGGGGAACTCCTCATTGCACGGCCATTGTATCCCGCCCTCTTTTTCAAGCATCTCATAGCTGATACCCGAATAGTCGCAGAGCTGTCCTTTGGAAAGCTTTTTCCACTCGTTAAAGGCATCTTCGGGTTTTTTCCAGTTCGGGAAAAGGTTCTCTTTGATATTTTGAAAATAGCCGGAGAACTCTACGATGATGTCAAAATCGCTTTTGGCATCGCCGGCCGGTTCTACCGCTTTGTTCGCTCGGTTGCATCGTCTTTCCGAGTTGGTATAGACACCCTCTTTCTCACCCCAGGTCCCTGCAGCAAAGACCACATCTGCGATCTGGGCCGTATCCGAATAAAAGGCATCCTGGACGACAAGGATATCCAGTTTTGCAAGCGCTGAACGGAGTTTCTCCTGATTGACAAAACTCACCAGAGGATTGGTCGCAACGATCCATAATGCCTTGATCTCGCCCCGATCTATCGCATCGATGATCTCAGCATATTTATATCCGCGTTCACGTGGTACCCATTCCTGGGGTATCTTGACGATCTCCGCATACTCTTTGGCCGCTGCCTCGTCTCCGAAATTCCTGTAACCCGGAAGCGAAGAGGTAAAGCCTGTCTCACGTGTCCCCATAGCATTGCACTGTCCCGTTATCGAAAAAGGAGCAGCTCCAGGACGGCCGATCTGACCGGTTATAAGATGCAGGTTGTTGATCGCCGAGACAGTATCTGTTCCCATATAGGACTGGTTAACGCCCATAGTCCATGCTGTCAAAGCCGCATCAACCCCAGCAATAGAGCGCGCTATCTCGTAGAGTTCTTTGACCTCGATACCCGTGATGTTGGCAACTTCCTGAGGCGGATAGTCCTGCAGGTGTTTTTTTAGTGCCGCAAAGCCGTTACAGTGTTTTTGGATATATTCCTGATCCTCCCATCCCTGCTCGAGGATGATGTAACACAGACCGTTGATAAGCGCCAGGTCGGTACGTGCTTTAAGGGGTACAAAGATATCAGCCATCTGCGCCGTCTTGGAATAACGCGGATCGATGACGATGATCTTCGGATTTTTCTTGTTCTTGGCCAGATGAAGTTTTAATATCGGGTGGTTATCCGAGATGTTTGCACCTATGAGTGTGATGACATCGGCCTCTTCAAAATCCTCATAACAGCCGACCGGACCGTCTGAGCCCAAAGACTGTTTGTATCCCATGACGGCTGAAGCCATGCAGAGTGTCGTATTACCGTCATAATTGTTCGTCCTAAGCCCCAGCTGTACAAACTTGCCCAGGGTATAAAACTCTTCAGTAAGAAGCTGACCCGTTGAGATGACACCTATGGCCTTTGGCCCATGCTCTTTGGTGATACGCTTAAACTCGTTGCTTACCTTTCGGTAAGCTGCATCCCAGTCCGCACTTTGATGTGTTCCATTCTCTTTTATCAAAGGGGTCAAGATACGGTTATCCGCATTGATCATCTGATGTTCGCTCAGACCTTTGGGACAGAGTGTTCCCATGTTGACGTCATGCTTTGGGTTGCCCTTTGTATAGACAGCCTTCCCCTCTTTCACACCGATATACAGACCACATCCGACACCGCAGTAACCGCAGGTCGAAAAGACCCATTTGTCCGGTTTTTTCTCATCCGAGATACGTCCGAAGACCGGATCATCCGAGAGTCTGTATTTTTCTTCTTTGATATCCACACCAAGAAAATCTTTTATTTTTTGTATCATCCTATCTCCTTAGTGTTTTTGGTTACCGACGAAGAATCCGCCTGCCATGTTCAAGGGAACGACTGTCGCATAAAACAAGAACCTGTCAACCAACTCGCTGACACTCATCAGCACAACCGCCAGACCAAGTACAAAGGGTGCGGCCGGGGTGCTCAGTATCACCGTGACAAACAAAGGCAGCAGTATTGCTCCGGACACAAAGCTTCCTATCCTCACATACTGATGTAGTGAGAAGAACTCCCTATAGAGGCGTTTTGTCTTTGTCAGTTGCGCTTCATAATCACTCTTTTCATTCAGGCTGCGCTGGTCTTCAAAGGTAAAGAAGCCCTGAGCCAAAGCAAAAAGCAAGGCCAGACTCATAAGCGGCGAAGCGGCCTCGAACTCACCCTTGAGAACGAGTACAAGCGCAAGAAGAAAAAGTCCTACATAAGAGACGCCAAAGAACTTTAAGAGCGTGCTTTTACGGTTCCATGCAGGCCGGGCGACGATCTGATAGATCATTCCCTGCGCATAGATCCCGTATACACCGATTCCCAGCGTTACTGCCTCAAAGAATACTCTCAGATAGACAAAGGCCTCAAAATAGTACAGAAGTACGTTTACCGACATCAGACCCGTGAAGAGTCCAAGCGCCAGAGCTTCCCGGCTCAGCCAGGAGGTCTTTATGTTTTTCATAGCCGTCATCGCCTTAAGCGGACGTCCAAGGTGCAAGGCCGAAAGCGGAAGGCCCAGGGCAGCAGGGAGCATGACGATAAGGGCCAAGCCCCAGTCCGGTGAACTCTTTCCGCTTATACTTAAAAGATCACCCAGAAACAGCCCCAGAAAAGCGCCCAAAGAGATCTGCGTCAATACTGTCATAAACACCAAGGGCAGCTCCGAATGCGACGGCTTAAGATGATGTTCATCCGCTGCTATCATCTGTTCAGGGAGGTCTTCAGGAAGGGTATAGCGTGTTGTCGAGTTCGTCACACGGGCATCGACCAGATGCGGCATATTCCCCTTTTCATCGATATCCTTCTCAAGCCACTCTTTGGGCTTGAAAACCTCTATCTCTATGGCTCCGGACGGACAGGCCTGGACACACGCAGGCGACTGGCCCTCATCCAAACGCTCATGGCACATATGACACTTCGTGACAATATGACGCTCCTCATGAAAGGTCGGCACACCGTAGGGGCAGTTCCAGGTACAGTACTGGCACCCTATACAGGAAGGGTCGTCATGGATGACGATGCCCGTTGCTTCTATCTTGATGTAGGAGTTCGTAGGACAGCCTATCAGACAAGCCGGATCGATACAGTGGTTACAGCTCATCGAGTTAAACAGCTGGTTCACGGCCGGAAACACGCCGCCTTCACTCTCGCCGACGCGCCGCCACTTGATATCAGAAGGATTGTTGTTCTGTTCGTTACAGGCCACTTCACAACAGCGGCATCCCACACAAGCTGTTGCATCAAAGTGAAAACGGTAGTTCTCATCTTCTTGAAGTTCAGGAAGATCGATACTGTAATTTCCGCACTGCATTCCCGTTTGTGCTTTATAGTCTATGAACTGTTCCAATGGGGTTGCTGTATTCATCACTTTCCTTAACAAATTATCGTCAATATTATATGCGCCATTGTACTTTAAAAGCAGTGCTGTAAAGTAAAAAATATGATTACTTTTTAAGCATATGCCAATATTACAGGGATAATGCGACTATTTTAAATGATTATTTTTTAACCATAAAATGCATACTAGCTACTCCGTTTTAGTCTACAATACCCCTAGAATTTTTGAGGAGAACACATGGCAGGATTTAAAGCATTAAAAGGTGAAGGCCACTGGCCGACACTACTGGCTGCTTTTTTATATTTCGATTTTAGTTTTATGGTGTGGACGATGCTGGGGCCCCTATCGACAGAGATAGCAGAAGCCTTGGCAAACACGGGTTTTATGATGGGCGCTTCACAAAAAGCGACGCTTCTTTCGCTTCCGATACTTTCAGGCGCGCTTCTTCGCATCCTGCTGGGTTTCGGTGTGGATAAGTTTGGTGCAAAAAAGACGGCCTTGATCTCACAGGCTATCGTCATCTCGGCACTTTTCTTTGCCTATTTACAAGCAGACGTCATCACCTACAATCAACTTTTAGTCGTTGCACTGGGTCTTGGTTTTGCAGGCGCTTCCTTTGCAGTCGCTCTTCCTCAGGCAGGACAGTGGTACCCGCCTAAACTGCAGGGTGTCGTCCTTGGTATTGCAGGAGCAGGTAATATCGGTGTCGTGATCGACTTCTTGTTTGCCCCGAAGATCGCTGAACTTTGGGGCTGGGCATCCGTCTTTCTTGTCGGTGCCGTACTGTCGAGCATCATCTTTGTCACCTATATGTTTATGGCCAAAGACGCGCCGGCAGAGGTCTATAAAGCAAACCCAAAAAAGCTGAAAGACTATTTTAAACTCCTAAAAGACAAAGACACATGGTGGTTCAACCTTTTTTATGCCATCAGTTTCGGCGGGTTCGTTGGCTTCGCCGGCTATATGAAAGTCTATCTGATGAACACCTATCAGTCGGATATGTCGGCGCTTGGTCTGGACTGGTTTGCCGAAGAAAACGTGAAGGTCATGGCGGGTTACTTTGGAGCACTGTGTATCTTTGCAGGAGCTGTTCTTCGACCGCTTGGCGGAGCTGTTGCGGACAAGATGGGCGGAATCAAATCTCTGTACATCTTCTACGGTATGGTCGCGACATTGGCAGTCATCAATGCCCTGATAGAGCTTCCTTTTGCCTTTGCGATCATCGTATTGTTCCTGATCATGGCCAACCTTGGTATGGCTAACGGCGCTGTCTTCCAGCTGGTACCTCAACGTTTTGGAAAGGACATCGGTATTATGACAGGTATCATCGGAGCAGCCGGCGGTCTTGGAG
>JBFEIF010000009.1:0-37771 GCA_041553795.1 Sulfurimonadaceae bacterium | reverse complement strand
CTCTTGCAGGGACGAACTGCTACATCAAGAAGTGATCATCTTTACGATCAAGACCTTGGCGCTGTTTATTTTCATCTTTTTAGGGCTGTTCGCGATCTTTTATGTCTACATCAAGCGCCAGTTCTCTTCCCTGCATTGTCTGATAGATTTCTGCGACTCCTATCCGGAAGAGAAAAAAGAGTACCCTGAATGCAACGGGACCTATGAGGTCAAAAGTCTGGGCAAAGCCATCCTTTCTCTGATCCATACCAACGATAATCTGTGTGACCAGAGACAGGAACTCTTTAAAGAAGCGGCCCATGAGCTAAAGTCGCCTATCGCGGTTTTAAAAGCACGTCTTTCCCTTTTTGAAAAGGATGATGCGATGGATAAAAAGAGCTTTGTCTTCAAGAGTCAGGAAGATATTGCCCATATCACCTCCAAACTGAAGGAACTGCTTTTCTTAAAGTCCATCGAATGGGATATGCAGATGCCGCGTGTGGAAGTCAATATGGAGGACAACTGCAAGATGATGCAGGATGCTTTTGAACCTATCCTTCGTAAAAAGGCAGTACAGGTCGACTCCAACTGGGAAGAGAGTTTTATAATCAAGACCTACAAAGAAGCGATGCAAAAAGTCCTTCAGGCGGTCTTTGAGAATATCTTTATCCATACCAAGCAAAACTCTACGATCTATGTCAAGGCGAAACCCAATGAGATATTCATCAAGAACGAGATAGGAGAGAGCGGGGATATCCCGCTTTTTTCTTCTTACATAGGCATGAAGATGATCGAGCGTCTTTCTGAGAAACTGGCCTACGAGTATAAGACATCTTCAGACGAAAAATATTTTTATACCCGTCTGATATTCCACTCTATAGAAGACGAAGGATGTAAACTATGAACTTTTTGACGCAATTCTATTATGAGAAGACCTGGTCCAAGGCTTCTGAAGCAGAGGTCCTTAGACTTATCACTGATGAGTTTCCCGATGTCCCTGCCGAACCTACTTTGGAGTATATCAAAGAGGAGTGCAAAAAGGGAAAGACGATCACCATCGGTGAATGCCGTTTTAAAGAGGATAAAGCTTTGGCGGCTGATACAAAATAGGACCTTTTCTATTGTTTAAGAAGCAACAGCCTATAATTCCGTCATCAAAACTTAGGAACCCACATGAAAATAATTCTTCTTGGCGCACCAGGCGCAGGTAAAGGGACTCAGGCCCAATTTCTTACAAAAAAGTATGACATCCCTCAAATCTCAACAGGCGACATGCTTCGCGCGGCTATCAAAGCCGGTACAGAGATGGGAAAGATGGCAAAAGAGTTTATGGATTCGGGCAAGCTTGTCACGGATGAGATCATTATCGGTCTTGTCAAAGACCGTATTGCCGAAGATGACTGTAAGAACGGTTTTTTATTGGACGGTTTCCCTCGTACTATTCCTCAGGCAGAAGCGGTTACGGCAGCAGGTATAGAACTTGACGCCGTCATCGAGATAGATGTCGCTGACGAAGAGATCATCAAACGCATGTCAGGCCGCCGTGTTCACCCGGACTCAGGCCGTACCTATCACCTGCTCTATAACCCGCCTAAAGTAGAGGGCAAGGATGATGAGACTGGTGAAGAGCTTATACAGCGTGTCGATGACAAAGAAGAGATCGTCAAAGACCGTCTTAAAGTCTATCATGATCAGACACAGCCTTTGGTAAACTATTATCAGGATCAGGCAAGCAAGATCGATCATCTTCAATACATCCGTGTAGACGGGACACAAGATATCACTGTCGTCCAGGAGACGATCACAAGCAAGCTCGGTTAAGACCTTCCTTTTTGGATAGACTTTGAATAAAGTCTGTCTGCCTATATTAACGTTTTATTGTTGAGTATTGTTGATTTTTAAGCCATTTACTGTGTATCATATTCAGTGGCTCGGGATTGATAGATGCTTTTTTATCCTCAACTCCTCCTGAAATCCTGAATGATCTTCTCCCTGACCGTACATCTATCCATGCGAATACTCCGCGCTGTATGTTTGTGCAGTCCGACGTAAAAGTCGATCCCTTGACGAGTTCGCTCTTTCTACATGGATAAAACTTCGCATCAGTTTAACGGGCGGCTGGAGAATAAAAAGGCTGAGCAATACAAAAACTTTCAAGGTTTGTATTAATCCTGTTTTAGTCTATTATGAAGAAGTTTTTCCCATAGTCTATAAGCTGAAGCAGTGAGGTGTATGCCGTCTGTGGTGAAACTGCTTTTCAGACCTTTTTTATCCTTGTCCAAAAAATCATTATACAAATTTATATAGCTAAAACCATGCTCTTTTGTTTGGCCTTCAAGCCACTTGTTCATCGTTTTAATATCCTGATTGATCTTTCGTGTCTGCGCTGCATCTATCACAGGCAGAAGAGAAAGGATATAGATATTCTGATCGTGTGAGAACTTTCTTAGGATCTTTGTGTAGTTTGATTGGATCCTAACAAGGGGTATCTCATTAAGGATGTCATTGACCCCTATCATCAATACGATCGTCCTGGCTTGGGATGCCAGATGCATACGTGAGAGTATGCCGGCCGTGGTATCTCCATCAATACCCATGTTCGACGCTTTGAAGTCAGACCAGTTGTGGCGCATCGTCAAAGAGTCGCCGAGAAAGACAAGATCGGATTGTTTCATGGCTTCGAACTCCTGAAGTTTATAGTCATAAAAAGTCTGATAGGGTGCCTGTGCCCACAAAGAGCAGACAAGCAGACTAAGGGTGAGGTACTTTAACATTGGAGTTAAGCAAAAAGCCGATGATCAGCATTAAAGCCAAAACACCTATAGCCGGAAGGGCAAGATAGACATTGGCAAGAAAGACCAGCCACAGTAAGATTGCACCAAGAGGTGTCGGAACTCCGGTAAAAAACTTTGCTGCTTCATCTGCTGCAGGGTCCGCTGCGATATTGAACTGGATAAGGCGGCGAAGACCTGAGATGACGTAATAGATGCTTCCCATTCCTGCCAGGACTTTCATCAAGACTGAACTGTTTGCAAAGACTGCTTCAAAGATCAAAAAAGTCGGCATAAGGACAAAGGTCAGAAAGTCAGCAAAGGAGTCAAGCTGGACGCCGAACTCATTGGAAAGTTTGTACTTTCGGGCGACCTTACCGTCAAAGATATCAAAGGCTCCTCCCATCCATGCCAGGATGACTGCCAGAAAAAAGTTCTGCTGTGTGATGAAATAAACAGCTGTCAGTCCAAAGGTTATATTTCCCATGGTGATGAGGTTCGCCAAGTTGAAATGGCTTTTTGAAGAGTATAGAAAATGCATAAAAGTCCTTAAAAAAAAGAAATTATATCTTGTAGGAACTTAAATAAGAAGCCTCTGTCTGAGTGTGAAAAAGATGAGATTTATTAACCTAATATAAAAAACAATAGGTAAAGTATTTTTTTTTAATACCGATGTCTGACTTGTGCTAATATAGTTGATAAGATGTATTAGAAAAATCAATCTTTAAATGGATTGGGCTAAAGGAAAAGGATGAAAAAAGGGAGTGTGATATTATGCAGTGTTATGATGACATCATCATTATTTGCGTTAGGGGATTATCGATGTACCAATAAGTCTTTGTGTGAACTGCATGAATATATAGAGGTCACATCCGTAGATGAAGCCTTTGCCCAGGGGAAAGTTGAAGGGCAGATCCGGCTTTTATATATCAATCAGGATAATCATGCCGATGGTGTGCCGACGACTTACGGGACCTCGGTAGGAGGTCAACTCAAGTATGAGACGGCAAAGTGGAACCACATCTCTCTTGCCGCTGCAGCTTTTGTCTCGCAGAAGGTCAGCGGTCTCAGCGGCGATCATTCCAAGGATGAACTTAATCTTGATGTCTTCGCAGAGAACGGGAACTCTTTTACCTACATGGGCGAAGCTTATGTGGAGTACACCCATAAGCACTTGGATGTGCGTATCGGACGCCAAAAGCTTGATACACCGATGAACGACCGTGATGATATTCGTATGCTTCCAAATACCTTTGAGGCGGCTATGGTCGGTTACGGAGGGATCGAAGACTTTGTCTTTGTGGGCGGGTATATCCAGCGTTGGGCCGGGTATGACTCAGGTGCTGATATCTCAAAGTTCAAAGAGATGCCCGGAGATGTTGACGCTGGTGGAAATGTCAAAAAAGGGGTCCTCCTTGCCGGTATTATGAACGAAAGTCTGGAAAACATCGAGTTTCAGGCCTGGTATTATGATTTTGACAAGGTAGCGGAAGTCGTCTATCTTGATGCTGTCTATGCAGCTGAATACAATAGCGGTCTGAGCGTTGAGACAGGGGTCCAGTTTGGAAACTACACAGAGGCTTCTGCTTCGGGGAGTGAGGGAGACATCTACGGCGGGAGACTGTCCCTGGGCTATGCTTCGGTAGGTCTGGGCGCAGCTTTCAATGCGATGGACACGGCGACAGGCAAGACTATTGTTCTTGGATACGGAGGAGGCCCCTATTTTACTTCTATGGAAGAGATGACGGTCGGGGATATGAACGATGCGGAAGCATATCTCTTTTCTGCGGAAGTCGATTTAGAAAAGCTTTCGCTGGAGGGTCTGAGTCTGTATTATGCCTATGGCAAGTTTAACGGCAATGACGGAGCAGCGGATATAAAGAAGTTTGAGGAGAACGATGTCGTCTTGAGTTACGGATTCCGTGACAATGCCGATATCGAGATCAGTTATGCGATGGTGGACGATAAAGCCCACGATGCAGCTACAGATGAAGGTTATGACCGCTTTCTTGTCCGTGCAAATTACACATTTTAAGCTTCTTTTGAATTAAAGGTGTATACACTGAGTTATAAATATTTCTAATGTGGGGTTTTAAATGAGTTGGTTATTTAATATAAAGATCAAGAGTATACTTGTCGGAGTCGCAAGTTTGGTTGTATTTATTTTGGCATTGAGTACAGCACTCAATCACATGAGTCTTGCAGATATTAATAATAATTCCAAAAGACAGATGGAAGAGATCTTGCCCAATACTTTTGACTTCTTGTCACTTAAGCTCAATATAGTCCAGATACAGCAATGGCTGACCGACATCTCGGCGACGAGAGGCGTAAAAGGGTTTGATGACGGTTTTGACGAAGCCGAAAAGTATTTTGTCGCGGCAAACAAGGACATCGACAATCTTATCCGCATGCATGAGGCTCTGAATGAGCAGGATATGAGCAAAGCTCTCAGAGATTATAAAGAGGATATGAAACAGTATTATGCTATCGGTGTCAAAATGGCGCAGGCCTATATTGACGGCGGGGAGTCCGAGGGTAACAAATGGATGTCCAAGCTGGACCCTTATTCTGAAAAATTGCGTTCTCAATTGGATAGGTGGATAGAGATACACAAGGCAGAGTCAGAAGAAGCAGCAGTAGGGATAAATCATGGTATTGAGGAAGCTGACAGCCTAAACCTGATATTGTCGATTATTATCGGTCTTTTTTCGCTTATGGCGGCAGTCGTGATCAATACGATTCTCAGCTCTATTCAGAAGATCAATGTTTTTCTTATGGAACTTGCAAAACTCGATTTCACCCATGATCTTGAGATAAAAGGAAGTAACGAGATCGCTTCGATCTCGAAAAACCTTGTCTCGGTTGTCAAAGTCATCAAAGACTTTATCTTAGAGACAAAGAAGTCCTCTTTGGAGAACTCATCGATCTCGCATGAACTTTCGGCGACTGCTGGCGTAGTCGGACAAAAAGTGGAAGATGTGAAAAACATCGTAGACGTGACAACCCAGAAAGCCAAAGATATATCCGCAGAGGTCTTGCGGTCTGTCCAGGATGCCAATGCCAGTAAGAAAGATATTGTAACAGCCAACGAGAACCTTCATGCCGTCACGAAAGAGATAACCAACATGACCAGTGAAGTCCAGCTGACTGCTCAGGTGGAGGCTGAGATGGCAAGCAAGATCGAACAGCTCAGTGCGGATGCAGACCAAGTTAAAGATGTTTTGACGGTTATCTCAGATATTGCCGACCAGACTAATCTTTTGGCCTTGAATGCAGCGATCGAAGCGGCACGGGCAGGTGAACACGGACGCGGGTTTGCCGTTGTCGCGGACGAGGTCAGAAAACTGGCAGAGCGTACCCAGAAGAGTCTGGTCGAGATACGGGCGACTATCAACGTTATCGTACAGGCCATTATGGATGCGGGAGAGCAGATGAACAAGAACTCGAAGAACATCCATGAGCTGGCGGAGATCTCTTCGAATGTCGAAGAGAAGATCGCCGTAACGGTTCAGATCATGAAGGATGCCAACCGCGTGAGTGAAAAAACGGTTATGGATTTTGAAGAGACTGGAAAGATGGTGGACAGGATCTCCATTGAGATACATGATGTCAACAATATCGTGGCATCGAATGCAAGAAGTGTCGAAGAGATCGCAACGGCTTCAGAACATCTAAGCAGTATGACTGAGCAGCTCAATCTAAAAATGGGCCAATTCAAAGTCTAGATGTCACAATAGAGGCCATAAGAACAACACTTATGGCTCCAAACAGTACCCTCTCACCTTTCAGCATTAGATCAATGATATAATTCGTCAATAGTTTTATAATAGTTTAAAATGATTTTTATTATCATTATGAAAATATTTATGGATCTTGTAAAGTAGCAATCATGAAAAATCTAACACAATGTGCAAAGGGCTCATCTTGCAAGGTAGTAAAAATACATGCAAGCGGACCTTTAAAAGAACGGTTGATGTCATTTGGGATGGGAAGAGGCGTGGGTATTGAACTTTTGGAATATGCCCCAGGAAAAAGTACGGTCGAGATCAAAGTCGGCAAGATGCGTATTGCTCTTCGAAAAGAAGAAGCCGAACTTGTAGAGGTCGATGGTGATGAATAGAATAAAGATTGCACTGGTAGGCCAGCCTAACGTCGGCAAGTCTATGCTTATCAACTCTATCTCAAACGCACATCTGCAGGTGGGTAATTTTACGGGTGTGACAGTCGAGAAGTCCGAAGTAAAGTTTGTCTTCCAAGATTATTCCTTTACGGTCATCGATCTTCCCGGGACCTATGCTTTTACCGATTATTCGATCGAAGAACGGGTGACACACGACTACCTCTGCAATGAAGAGTATGACCTTATCCTGAATGTCGTAGATGCGACTAATCTGGAAAAAAATCTTCAGCTCACAGCCGAGCTTATGACCATGTCGAAAAAGATCGTCCTGGCAATGAACATGATGGACGAGGCAGATGCCGAAGGTATAGAGATAGATGCGCGCTACTTTAGCGAACTGACAGGCTTGCCTGCTGTGAAGGTCTCTGCGGTTACGCAGACGGGTCTGGAAGAGATGCTCTATCTCGCTATCAAGACGCATAAGGCTGCTACTCAGGAACAAAAACTTATCTTCTCGGAAGCACTCGAAGAAGAGATCGTAACGATCACGGAGTATTTGGACAAACACCGGTTTAAGGCATACATCTCCAACCGGAACATCGCAATCAATCTTTTGCAGAATGAGAAAAAGACCTATAAGACACTGCATGACAATCCTATCTGGACAGAACTTCAGCCTATTCTGATCGAAGCCACCCGGCATATCGAACTGCACCATGCCACAGAAGATATCAAAGAGGTCTTCGCAGAAGAATATATGGCTTACAACCGCGGTATCATCGCTGAGACGGTAAAGTTTACCAATCTTGACAAGGCAGAGCTTTCGATGACGGAACGCATCGACAAGATACTGATACATCAGGTCTTTGGTATTCCTATCTTTTTGTTCTTTATGTGGGGCCTTTTCCAGTTGACTTTTGAGATCGGTTCTATTCCTATGGACTGGATCGACGGGTTTTTCGGATGGTTTGGAGATGTCATCGGGGCTACCATCAGCAATGAGGATATACGTTCGCTCATCGTTGACGGGATCATAGCCGGCGTCGGTGCTGTTGTGCTGTTTATTCCCAATATCGTTATCCTGTTCATCGGGATCGCCTTGCTTGAAAGTACGGGTTACATGTCACGCGTCGCTTTCTTGCTGGACGGTTTTTTCCATAAGTTCGGTCTGCATGGGCAGTCTTTTATTCCTTTGGTAACGGGCTTTGGGTGCTCTATCCCGGCCTATATGTCAGCAAGAGTACTGAAAAACGACAGGGATCGGCTGCTGACCCTTTTCATCATCGGTTTTATGTCCTGCGGAGCACGGCTTCCTGTCTATGTCCTTTTTGCCGGTGCCTTCTTTTCGGAGTCTCAGGCGGGGAACATTCTTTTCGCCATCTATATTTTGGGTGCTCTCATTGGTCTGGTGGCAGCAAAGATACTGCGTCTGACAGCTTTTAAAGGCCTGGATGAGCCCTTTGTTATGGAGATGCCGAAGTACCGTCTTCCGTCATTCAAGCTGATCTGGCACACCGTCAAGACGAAGACATGGATGTATCTGAAAAAAGCGGGTACCTTTATCGCTGCAGCAGCGATGCTGATCTGGTTCCTCTCGAACTATCCGTATAATCTTGAAGTAGAAGCCGACTATGCAGCCCAGATCGAGAAGGCAGATGAATCGATGCAATCAGGCTTGCAGAACAAGCTCAAAGAAACACTGCTGGCGCAAAGCTATCTGGGCCGCATCGGAAAGTTTATCGAGCCGATATTTGAACCTTTGGGATTCGATTGGAAGATGGCAGTTGCCCTTCAGACCGGTCTTGCCGCTAAAGAAGTCGTCGTCTCGACCCTGGGTGTATTATACTCTCTGGGGGAAGATGTGGATGCTGAAAGCTCCGGTCTGATGCAGGCAATATCAAAGAACATCCCGTTTCCAGCAGCGGTCTCTTTTATTGTCGTTATCATGATATATCTTCCTTGTCTGGCAGCCTCAGTCGTCTTTACCAAAGAAGCAGGGGGAATAAAGTACTTCTTCTATCTTTTTGCCTTGACGACGGTCGTAGCTTATGTCCTTGCTTTTTTCGCCTACAGGATCACGCTGCTTGTTGTCTAGTCTCAGGCTTTAGGGCCGGAGAGAGATATGTTGACGAACTATTGCAAAAATTCTGCTACAATAAAAAAAAGTTGTTCTGCCTGGAACAGCGGTACATCCAAAGAAATCTCTAATCCAACTCCTTATTGAATAAACGATATCAGCAGGGAAGTATTAAAAGAAGCGCAAAATGATAAAAATATTGATGATCGAAGATGATTTAGAACTTGCCGAAGTCTTGACGGAGTTTCTAGAAGACCTGGATATGGATATTCAAACGGAAGACGACCCTTTTAATGCGTTAAGCCGTTTGAAACTGGAGCCTTTTGATCTGGTGATATTGGATCTGACGCTTCCTGGTATGGACGGTCTGGAAGTCTGTGCAGAGATCAGAGCAAAACAGAATGTCCCGATTATCATCTCATCGGCACGTTCGGATATCAACGACAAGATAACGGCTTTGGAACTCGGAGCGGATGATTACCTTCCAAAACCTTATGACCCGCGTGAGCTTGAGGCGCGTATCAACTCGGTACTGCGCCGATATGAGAATGTTGAAGCCTCTCCTGTGGCGGAACATTCGGATTTTGAATTGGATGAGGGCTCTATGGAGATCCGCTATAAATCGAATCTTTTGGACCTGACAAACGCTGAGTACGGTATCCTGGCTTTTATGATCAAGAAACAGGGCTTTGTAATCTCCCGTGAAGACCTCATTCATAATGTCGCTGCCATCAATGAAGAGAGCTCGAACAAAAGTATTGATGTCATGGTAGGACGGATCAGAAACAAGATCGGGGACAAGAGCCTGATCGAATCTATCCGCGGTATCGGATATAAACTTCTCAAGTAAGTGTTTTTGCCTAGATACTCGATACTTATCACTGTTTTAGTCGCCTTGATGGTAACGCTTGGTACAGTAAGTTTTACGGTATGGGAGTTCTATAAACTTAACCGACAGCAATATCTTTCCAATATCTTTTCAAAGAATGAACTTGTCCGCCAGATCTACGGGGATGCACTTGAGCGAAAAAATGATATCGAGATGCTGGAGAACAATCTTGCTACCTATGCCTTGCATATGGTACATGATCTTGAGCCAAAAAAGGCTGTTCTTTCTGAAGGTCAAAAAGTTCAAAAGGAGTTTTTTGAAGCGCATGCAAGGTCGATCAGCAATAAAAAGAGTCTGATGATCATCTCGGAGATGCTTCAGGAGAGCTTTATTGAGATGATCATTTATGAGGAGAAGGTCTATTTTCATCTGAAGACACCTTCTGAATACTTCCTGCTCGAAGCCAAAGGTCTGGTCCCCTACAAAATGGGAAACCTTTTGTACTCTTATCTCATCATCATCTGGATCATACTCTTTTCATTCTTTTATATCTTAAGACGATTCTACCCGCTGAGAAAACTGCGTGATAAGATCAAAAGATTTGCAGACGGAGATCTTAACGTCTCCTTTAGTGTAGAAGGAAAAGATGAGATATCAGAGGTGGCGAATGAGTTTGATAATGCCGCCCGCAAGATCAGGATACTTATTGAATCGCGCAACCTTTTTCTGCGTAATATCATGCATGAACTGAAGACACCCATCACGAAAGGCCGCTTTTCAGTCGAGATGCTTGAGGATACGAAATACAAGACCCGTCTGCTCAATGTCTTTATCCGTATGGAAGGTCTGATAAACGAAATGGCTCTGGTCGAACAGATCGCTTCCGGATTCGAGCAGACAAAGGTAGATGATTACCGGGCAGTCGATGTCATCTCCGAAGCCATCGACCTTGGTTTTTTTGAAGAGGACAACTACACACTTGACATTGCGGATGACCTTCTGCTTCATGTGGACTATAAGCTTTTTGCAACGGCTATCAAAAATATGATTGATAATGCCATCAAGTATGCGGATGACAAAAAGGTGATCATTACGGCACGGGAAGGAAAACTGCTGTTTGAGAACTATGGAAAAGGTCTGGATGAACCTTTGTCATACTACCTTGAACCGTTTACCAAGTCTCACAAGGCAGTCCACAGTTTCGGATTGGGACTATATATCGTCAATGCCATCTTGGAGTCGCACGGCTACAAACTGATGTATGAGTATCTAAACGGATGGAACCGATTCTGGTTTGAAAAAGCGGTCTAAGAGAGCTATCTGTCTTTACCGATGAACTCTTTTATCCTATTGACCTGAAGGGAAAGTCCCTGTATCTCTTCTTGATTGAGTTTAGCCTCTTCCCCCGCTTGCATAATAGCCTGGATAATGATGGAGATAGAGGCATGGATGTCTGAAAGAGTCTTTTGGGTCCTGTCAGCCAGTTTTCGGACTTCATCTGCGACAACGGCGAATCCGCGTCCGTGTTCACCGGCTCTGGCGGCTTCAATCGCCGCGTTTAATGCCAGAAGATTGGTCTGAGAGGCGATATCACCGATGACAGACAAGACGTCTTTGATCGCTTCGGTATCATTGGTCAACTGCTCAAACTGCAGAGTGAACTCGTCTTGCCGTTGCGAAGTGGTCTCAAGCGAATCTCCAAGCTTTTTGATATTCTTGTTCAGGATGTCAGCGTTGGAAAGCTCGCTGCTCTTTTGCGTTAGAGCAAGCTTGCTTGCTTCGAGTTCTTCTTCGACCTTGGAAAGCTTGGCATTAAGTTCATAATGGCTCTCTTTAGCCTGCGTCAATTCATTGACAATCGATTTTTTCTCTTCTTCAAACGCTTTGGCAAAGCGTTCTTTTTCATGGTTGACAAGGTTGATACTGTCTTCTGCTTCGTGCAGCTTCTCTTTGTTCTGTCTTAGCTCAAAGGTGATCTCCTCAAAAACATCGCCTTCGCTTTGTAGAGTACAGAGAGATTGGAAATTCCTTTCAAGATAGGCATAAAGCGACCACAAAGCGGATAATACTGCTGCAGTCATAATCGCAATAAATAGGATGATTAAAAGATGGTTCTGAGGCTCATGTGGCTTTGGGACAAAACGGTTCTTTGCTTCGACAAGCTCCAGTCCAAGTGTGCTCATAGTCGAATATTTGCTTTGAAGGTCGGCTATGATCCTGGCATCTTCTTCGGGCAGCTTCTCAACGATAGAAGCAATATGTGTCTGCAGTTTGTCCCTAAACGCCGAGATCTTTTTGTCCGCATGCGTATCAAAACTCAAAGCTGAAGCGATGTTCTCATGCGAAGCAAGGATTAGATAGATCAGAGGAAGTCTCTCTTCTGCTTTGAGACGAGGATTGAGCCGGTCACTCAGACGGTTTAACTCCTCATAGCTCTTTTCAAACTCGACGGTGTCAAGACTCGAAGAGAAGGCTTTGATAGGGTCTTGCGGCAACAGAAGGATGTAGGTGATACTTCCAAGACCTATAGCCAGGATCAGGGCACTAATGAATACAAATCTATTTTTTAATGGTTTCATAGCATCTCTCAAGCATGTTTTATACCTTTATTGCTACAATAGTAGCATGAAAAAAGAGATATTAATAACAAATGACGACGGATTTGATGCCGAGGGTCTCAAAGCACTGATCGAAGCACTTAAAGATGTGGCGCATTTGACGGTTGTGTCACCGACAAGTGAAAAATCAGCCTGCGGACATTCGCTTACTTTGACACGCCCGTTACGCTTTGTCGAAGTGGATGACGACTTCTACAAGCTGGATGACGGAACGCCAAGCGACTGTGTCTATCTCGCTTTACACTCTCTTTACGGGGACAAAAAGCCGGACTTGTTGGTATCGGGTATCAACCGCGGTGCCAACATGGGTGAAGACATCACCTATTCAGGCACAGTCGCGGGCGCTATGGAAGCTGTACTTCACGGTGTTCCTGCCATTGCTATATCTCAGGTCCTGGGCATGTCTCAACATGGACTGGATGTGGACTATACCCTGGCGCAGAAAGTCATCAAGGATATCGTGAGCAGAGTGCTTGAAGGCGAGTTCCCTTTACCTCACAGAGAACTGCTCAATATCAACGTCCCAAAAGATGTCGATACGATTGATTATCAGGTGACGTATGCCGGCTACCGGTTCTATGAAAACGATGCCCAGCTGCATCGAAACCCAAGAGCTGAAGAATACTGGTGGCTGGGTCTGCACCCGCTTCGGTCCAAAGGAAGAGAGGTCGAAGGTGTGACAGACTTTCAAGCAATAGAGGCTGGTAAGGTCTCATTGACCCCTGTTATGCTCGATCTGACGGCGTACAAGTCGATGAAGCGATTGGAAGACTTTCTTGCCTAGGTATGAGCGAAGCCGTATGCTGCTTGGTGACGGTTTTGAAAAACTGGGATCGGCGAAGATACTGCTACTGGGCGTCGGCGGTGTCGGGAGTTTCTGTCTGGACTGTCTTCACCGAAACGGGATCCATGATATCACCATCATAGACTTTGACAGGTATGATGCGAGCAATCAAAATCGCCAGATGTGGTCTGAGTTGCATGAGGGCGAGTCAAAAGTAGAGGCCATGCAAAAGCATTATCCTCAGATCAAGATCATGGATATGAAGATCACCCCGCAGTGGGTCGAAGAGTTCGATTTTGAACCCTACGATCTGGTACTTGATGCTATAGATGACATTCACGCGAAGCTGGCATTGGCACAAAAATGTTACAAGAAACTTATCTCGGCAACCGGTTCGGCAAAACGTCTGGACCCGACCAAGATAGAAGTCTCGACGATCTGGAAAACACATGGCGACAGATTTGCATCCAAAATACGGTATGAGCTTAAAAAACGACGTTTCAGCAAGAACTATCCGGTCATCTTCTCGACAGAACCGGCCCGTACGAAGGTCAAGGGAAGTTTTGTAGGAGTTACGGGGTCTTTCGGTATGACGATGTGTTCGCTGGCTATACAAAAACTCATAGAAAGATGAGGCAGACGGTCCGCTCTTTATCCATGGAAGAAGCTGTATGGCTGAACCATGTTCCGCTTAGTAAAACCGATCTTCTGGGCAAGGTCGTTCTGCTTGATTTTTTCACCTACTGCTGCAGGAACTGTCTGAACATCCTTCCTGAACTTAAAGCCTTGGAGGCTGAGTTTTCAGCCAAACTGCTGGTCATAGGTATACATTCGGGCAAGCATCCTCATGAAAAGGATGAATCCTATGTCTTGGAGGCTATGAAGCGTTATAAGATTGGGCATTGCGTGATCAATGATGCGGATATGAGGCTATGGGAAGGTTACGGGATAAAGGCCTGGCCAACTCTTGTCCTTATTGATCCAGACGGTTATGTCGTTGCCCAGTATCAGGGAGAGGGGCATCTTGAAGCACTTCGCCGCGATATCAGGAGTCTGATAGAAAAGCACGAACTCAGCAGTGAAGCGTTTTCTATCACTCACAAACAAGAAGAAAAAAAGCGTTTTTTGCATTATCCTCAAAAACTTCTGGCTCACACAGACTACCTTTTTATCTCCCATCAGGACGAAGTCCTTGTCTGTACTCATGAAGGAAAGGTCCTGCACAGGATCGGTGGTATTGAAGAACCTCAAGGTCTTGTCTTTGTCAATGATAAGCTCTACATCGCATCATGCGCAGGTAAAAGCATCATTGAGGTAAGCGAAGGCTTTAGTCAAAAAAAGCTATGGCTTGAGGGCTTGAGAAATCCTTACGGACTTGGAAGCGATGGCAAGTATCTGTATGTCACTCTTGCCGGAGCGCACCAGATCAAGGCCTATGATCTGCAGAGTCAAGAAGAACTTTTCTTCATCGGTCAGGAAAACTCCGAGTCTTTGTATGATGCTTCTTATACCCAAGCCGTTCTTGCGCAACCTTCGGGTATAGCACTTTTGGAGGAAGAGCTGTGGTTCGTCGACAGTGAAAGTTCAAGCCTTAGATCGGCGGCTTATGGCGAAGTACATTCGCATATCTTTGAGTGTGATGAACTGCAGCATCCTTTGGACCTTTGCGCCGGTATTTACGGCGACGGATGCGGAGGAGGACGAATCTTTATTGTAGATAGCTATAATAACGCAGTAAAAGTCTATGATCCGGAGTCAAAAAAAGTGATGACCCTCATTGAAGGACTCTCAGAACCTTCGGGCATCAGTAAAAAAGGGTGTCAGCTCTTTATTGCCAATACGAACGCGCATGAGGTCCTTGTCTTTGACCTTTCGCAGATGCAGACTAAACGATTAGAACTAAGGGATTGAAATTGAAAACTAGCGATGGCGGTTATGAAACAAGGTTTCAGGCGAAGCCGCATAAATTATTGGTTTCGGCGCTGGAGCCATCCTCAAATTTGCACCTGAAGGCACTTTATCCTTATCTGAACGATGCCGAACTTTACGGTATCTTTGATGAGAGTCTGGGAACACCTCTGTACAGCCCGAAAGCGTTTTCGGTCATGGGGATCAAAGACGTGATCGGCAAGATCTTTGCAGCCAAAGAAGCGATGGAAGAGCTTCTCTTCTTAGCCAAAGATGCGGACAAGGTCCTGCTGATCGATGCGCCTGCTTTTAATCTGCCTCTGGCGAAGAAGATAAAAGAGAAATACCCCGAAAAAGAGATCTCCTACTACATCCTTCCAAAGGTCTGGGCATGGAAGAAAAAGCGTGCAGTCAAAGTGGACAGATATTGCGACAAACTCCTGTCGATCTTTCCCTTTGAAGATCAGTTCTATCCGCGGTCGATCTACGTGGGCAATCCTTTGATGGATGAGATAAAGAGCTTCAAAAACGAAGTGAGCAAGAACAACAAGATAGCCTTTCTGGCAGGAAGCCGAAAATCCGAAGTGCGTTCACTGATGCCTATTTATCATGAACTTCGAAAAAAGCATGCAGAAGAAGCGATCCTGGTGATCCCTCCGCATTTCAGCGATGAAGAGATAGCGTCTTTATACGGAGATATATCCGGATATACGGTTGTCAAAAATACGCATGAGGCACTTTTAGAGGCTGACTTTGCCTATGTCTGCAGCGGTACGGCGACTTTGGAATGTTCCCTTATCGGTACTCCGATGGTCTTGGTCTTCGTTGCCAATAAGCTTGAATACTGGATAGGAAGAAAGTTTGTCAAACTCAAGCATGTGGGTCTTGCCAACATCATCTTTGATTTTCAAGATAAAGAAGAGATGCATACCGAACTGCTTCAGGATGAAGTGAATGTCGAAAAAATGTACAGTGTCTATAAGAACATGGACAGAGCAAAGTTCCTACAGCGTTCTATTGAACTCAGAGATGAACTAGGTCAGAGCAGGCTGAAAGATGTCGCAAAGATAATCCTCGCATAATAGGGAGAGCGGAGTGGAAAGTATTAACAGTTTTATAGGGACACTTAACGGTATCGTCTGGGGACCGCTGATGCTGGCGCTTATTCTTGGAACGGGACTTTATCTGAGCCTTGGTCTTAAGTTTATGCCGATACGTATGATAGCCGAAGGTTTTATCCTGGTCTTCAAAGGACGCAAAGAAGAGAGAAAAGAGGGTGAGATATCGCCATTTAATGCCTTGATGACCTCGCTTTCGGCGACGATCGGGACAGGAAATATCGCAGGTGTGGCAACAGCTATATTTCTGGGTGGACCGGGCGCGATGTTTTGGATGTGGCTTGCAGCACTCTTGGGTATGGCGACCAAATATGCCGAGGCTGTCCTTGCGGTAGAGTACAGAGAACAAGATGAAGAGGGAAACCATGTTGGCGGACCGATGTTCTACATCAAAAACGGTCTGGGAGAAAACTGGAAATGGCTGGGTTGGACCTTTGCCTTCTTTGCGTCTATAGCAGGTTTCGGAATAGGAAATACGATCCAGGCGCATTCCGTCTCGGATATCTTGGAGTCATCTTTCAAGATACCCGAACTTTACAGCGGTCTGGTGTTGGCTGTACTGGTCGGTATGGTATTGATCGGCGGGATACGACGTATCGCAAGTCTGGCAGGCAAGCTGGTCCCTTTTATGGCCATAACCTACCTGCTTGCCGGTGTCTTGATCTTGCTTCTTAATATCCCGGCAATACCGGATGCCCTTGTTCTTATAGTCAGTTCTGCATTTACAGGAACAGCGGCTGCAGGAGGGTTTGCGGGTGCGAGCATCTGGGCAGCCATACAGTTTGGTATTGCCCGGGGAATATTCTCTAACGAAGCGGGTCTGGGATCTGCCCCTATCGCGCATGCGGCGGCGAAAACGGACTCATCTGTCAGACAGGGACTGGTAGCGATGATGGGGACCTTTATCGATACGATCGTCATCTGTTCGGTCACCGGTCTTGCGATTATCCTTTCGGGAGAATATGTCTCAGGCGAATCCGGAGCGACACTGTCAGCCTTGGCCTTTGCCAAGATGCTTCCTTTTATAGGTGAGTATGTTGTGACTTTCGGGCTGATCCTTTTTGCCTTCACGACCTTGGTGGCCTGGAGCTTTTACGGGGAAAAAAGTATTTATTTTATTTTGGGCCAAAAGGCGATAGTGCCTTTCAGACTGCTTTGGGTACTGGTCATCCCCCTTGGTTCGATGATGGACTTGAAGTTCATCTGGCTTTTGGCTGATACCTTAAACGCCTTGATGGCCATTCCAAACCTGATCGCATTGCTTTTACTGAGCCCGGTCGTCTTTAGGTTGACAAAGAGTTATTTTAGTAAAAAAGCCTAGATAGGTTATAATAGCTCTAATAAAATGAATACAGTGATTATTTAAGGAATTATCTTGGAACACAAAGAACCTATGACAAAATTTGGATATGAAAAACTATCCGCAGAGATGAACTATCTGAAGAATACGGAACGTCCCGAGATCGTCAAAGAGATCGAAGTCGCCTTGGAATACGGTGATTTGAAAGAGAATGCCGAATACCATGCAGCCAAAGAGAAACAGCGTATTGTGGATGCACGTCTTAATGAACTCTCGGACCTTCTTAGTTCGGCACAGATCGTCGATCCTTCCGTGTTGGAGCATGCACGTATCAGTTTCGGTTCAACGGTCGTATTGTGCAACCTTGATACAGATGAAGAGATCACTTATACTATTGTCGGAGGCTGCGAAAGCAATCCGGACGTCGGTCTTATCTCATTTAATTCGCCTTTGGCGAAACAGCTTCTGGGAAGAGAAGAGGGGGATGAGATCAAAGCCAAGCTTCCAGGCGGAGTTACTGAGTTTGAGGTACTGGAAGTAAGATATCAGGAGATCGTCTTTGACTGTCACTAAAGTAGGCATCATCGGTGCAAGTGGATATACCGGTCTAGAGCTGATAAAGCTTGTCTTGGCACATCCGTATTTTGAACTTAGCTATGTCTCGACCAGCGAGGGAGGGACAACACTTTCTGAACTCCATCCTTCATTGCTCGGTGTGTATGAATGTGATGTTCTTAAGGCAGATGCTTCTGAAGCCGCAGCGGCATCAGACCTTGTCTTTTTAGCACTTCCGCACAAAACAGCGATGGAGTATGTCAAAGAGCTGATGAAGAGCCCTGTGAAGGTAGTCGATCTTTCTGCTGATTACAGGCTCGATCTGGCCCGTTATGAAGAACATTACTGCCCACATACTGATGCAGGAAATCTGCAACATTCTGTCTACGGTTTGCCTGAACTCTACAGAGAAGAGATAAAGAAGGCAAGACTTGTAGCCAATCCGGGTTGCTACCCTACGTCGGCAATACTTGGGATCCTTCCTTTTGCACTGTATATCAAACAGGACTCTGATATTATCATCGATGCCAAAAGCGGTGTGAGCGGTGCGGGCAAAAAATGCAGCGACAGTACGCATTATGTCACGATCAATGATAACCTTTTTGCCTATAATCCTTTAGGACACCGGCACGGGCCAGAGATATTTGAGAAACTCTCAAGCAAGACTGACAAAGCTTTCAAAGTACAGTTTGTCCCGCATCTGATTCCTGCGACGAGGGGTATGCTCTCATCAGTCTATCTGCAGGTGGATGAGACGATCGATGCAGTTTCTGTATTGAGAGAGTATTATAAAGATGAAAAGATGGTACGGGTACGCTCAAACCCTGTTGATATGAAATCCGTAGCCGGGACTAATTTCTGCGATGTCTACGTCAAGCAGGCAGGCTCATTGCTCTTTATCTCTTCCGCAATTGACAACCTTCTTCGAGGAGCAAGTTCTCAGGCAATTGCCAATGCAAATCTGATGTGCGGATATGAGGAAGTCCTTGGGCTTCCAGTTCTTGCCTATGTCCCATAACCTTAGGCTGCAAGAGGGTGCAATTCTTATAGCAGATGCCCACTATTCAGAAATTTACCCCCAGTTCTACAGCTTTTTAAAAGCGCTGGATAGGGGGGAAATAAAGACGTCTCAACTTATTCTGATGGGGGATATGTTTGAACTTCTTTTTGGTGTGATCAAAAAGACCAAAGATGAGAACAGTGCTGAGATTGCACTTTTGAATAAACTTTCAAAAGAGATAGAGATAATCTATTTTGAAGGAAATCATGATTTTGGACTGCAGAATATCTTTCCTGATATCATGATCTTTCCACTGCGCAGGCAGCCTCAGGTGTTTATGTTTAATGAACAGCGTGTTCAGCTTTCTCATGGAGACACAAAAACACCTCTTGGCTATCAGCTCTATACTAGACTGATACGAAACCCTTTGATACTTTCTATCGTAGGAGTCTTGGATACTCTCTGTTCTCATTGTATTATCAATTGGCTCAAAAGAAGAGGAATCAAAAAGAATCCATGTTATAAGGTTGACTTATTTAAAGAGATTATTCGAAAACGTCTTGACTATTTGAAAGAGGAATCTTTGGATATCGTAATAGAGGGACATTTTCATCAAAATCTAAGTTTTAGACTCTATGGTTTTGATTATATTAATTTGGCTTCATTTGCTTGCAATCACAAATATTTTATAGTACAATCTAGCAAAGGGCAGTTAGTGCTGCAAGAGACACTCTTTAAGGAGTTGTAGTGAAAAATGATAATATTTTAAAAGTCGGAACCAATGAGATGGAATTGGTCGATTTCCGAATACTTAAGCAAGAAGACGGACGTGTATATGAAGGTATATATGGTGTCAATGTTGCCAAAGTCAGGGAGATCATCCGAAAGCCACGTTTGACTGAACTTCCGGGTGTCCCTTCATTTATTGAAGGTATATTCGATCTTAGAGGTGTTGTTATTCCTGTAGTCAATTTGGCAAAATGGATGAATGTGACAGCGCCCGAGGATGCTGAGAAGAATGCACGTATCATCATTGCCGAGTTTAACAATATTTTGATCGGATTTGTCGTGCATGATGCGAAAAGAATACGCCGTATAAGTTGGAAAGATATTGAACCTGCATCGTTCTCCTCAGGTGCAGGTGCGCTTGATAAAAGTAAGATAACCGGTGTGACACGTATTGAAGATGATGCCGTACTTCTGATACTTGATCTTGAGAATGTTGTACAAGAACTTGGCCTTTACACCCCTGATAACGGGGATGTGTCAGTACACAAAGATCAGTTTTCAGGGATAGTACTTCTCTTGGACGATAGTGCAACAGCAAGGAAGATCGTCAAAGATGCTCTGGTGCAGATGGGGTTCAAGGTTATTGAAGCTGTGGATGGTCAAGAAGGTCTAGCCAGACTTGATGAACTGCATAACACTTATGGAGCTGAGATCTCAGAGCATCTTAAACTGATCGTCTCTGATGTAGAGATGCCTCGTATGGACGGTTTCCATTTTGCGGCAAATGTAAAAGAGGACGGTAGGTTTAAGAATATCCCTATTGTCTTCAACTCTTCGATCAGCGATCACTTTTCTGAGATGCGGGGAAAAGAAGCAGGCGGCGAAGCCTACTTGGTTAAATTTGATGCCAGTACATTTTATGATGAAGTGGCACGTATCGTAAAATCTCATGTGGAAAAAGGGGCTTAAATAATATGGACGAGTTTCAAGAAATACTTCAAGACTTTTTGATTGAATCATTTGAACTGATAGAACAGCTTGATCAAGATCTTGTTGAATTGGAAAGCAGCCCTGAAGACTTGGACCTACTTAACAGGATCTTTAGAGTCGCGCATACAGTCAAAGGTGCCAGTTCATTTTTAAATTTTGATATTCTGACGCATTTGACACACCACATGGAAGATGTTCTTAACAAGGCACGACATGGTGATCTTGTCATCGATGCTGACGTCATGGACGTTGTCTTGGAATCTATCGACCTGATGAAGTCCTTATTGACGACGATCCGGGATACAAGCAAAGATGAAGGAATCGAGGTGGAGGATTGTGTCCTTCGTCTGACCGCGATCACGAATGGCGAGAACCCACGAACGGTAGACGCTTTATTACCAGAAGAGCCTACTGTTACTCCTGAGGAAGAAGTCGAAACTTTTGAAGAAGAGATAGCTGCAATGGAAGCTGATGATGAAGAAGCAGATTACAGCAATATGAGCGACGATGATGTCGAAGCAGAGATTATGCGTTTACTTGAAGAACGCCAAGCTGCAGACAAGGCAAAGCGAGAGGCTAAGATAGCCGCTGGCGAGGCTGTTCCTCAAATGCCGCAGGTCGAGGAAGTCCAGGAAGAAGTCGTTGAAGAAGCGAAGAAAGAAGAACCGGTTCCTGTGTCAGCCCCTGTTCCACAGACACCGGTACCGGCTGCTCCGGCAGCTTCTACTGCACCTCAAGCGGAGAAAAAAACAGCTCCTGCACCGGCTACAGCTACTACAGTCGAACAGACCATCCGTGTCGATGTCAAGCGACTTGATCATCTGATGAACCTTATCGGTGAATTGGTATTGGGTAAAAACCGTCTGATCAAGATCAATGATGATGTTGAAGAACGATATGAAGGTGAAGAATTCCTTGAAGAACTAAATCAGGTCGTCTCTATTGTCTCTCTTGTCACAACAGACCTTCAGATCGCCGTTATGAAGACAAGAATGCTTCCTATCGGCAAGGTCTTTAATAAGTTTCCTCGTATGATACGTGACCTTTCTCGCGAACTCGGGAAGAAGATCGAGTTGGAGTTAGGCGGAGAAGATACGGAACTGGACAAGTCGATTGTCGAAGAGATCGGTGATCCTTTGGTCCATATTATCCGTAACTCATGTGACCATGGTGTAGAGAGTATAGAGAAACGTGTAGCCGCAGGTAAACCGGAAACAGGTATCATCGGACTAAAGGCTTATAACGAGGGTAATCATATTGTTATCGAGATAACTGATGACGGTGCGGGAATGGATCCTGATTTCTTGCGTTCAAAATCAGTCGAGAAAGGTGTCATCACAGAAAAAGAAGCCGATATGATGAGCGACAAGGAAGCCTTTGCTCTCATCTTCCGTCCGGGATTCTCTACTGCTGCTCAAGTGACAAATGTCTCTGGACGTGGAGTCGGAATGGATGTAGTCAAGACAAATATCGAAAAGCTCAACGGTATGATAGATATTGAAAGTGAATTAGGCAGGGGTACAGTCATGAAACTGAAGATCCCGTTGACACTCGCGATCATTCAAGCGCTGCTTGTCGGTGTGCAAGAAGAGTATTATGCTATTCCTTTGGCATCGGTCCTTGAAACAGTACGTATTGGAAAAGAGGAGATATATACGGTTGAAAACCGCTCCGTTATGCGTTTACGTAATGAAGTCCTTTCTTTAGTCCATATTGCTGATATCTTTGAAGTCGAACATGTCTTTGATTCAAGTGAACATGCCTATGTCGTTGTCCTTGGACTTGCTGAAAGCAAGATAGGACTAATTGTTGACACCCTTGTCGGCCAAGAAGAAATCGTCATCAAGTCTATGGGTGAGTATCTGCACGGTATGGACGGCATTGCAGGGGCGACGATCCGTGGTGACGGGGGTGTGACGCTGATCGTCGATGTTGCAGCCTTGATGCATATGGCAAAGACGATCAAGTCTTCGGTTACGGGTGAGAATACTAACGGCGGAGGTTCGCGTTCAAAGAGTGAGCCAAGTGACTATAAGGTCATGATAATCGATGACTCAAAGACTGACAGGAAGATCATGTCAATGGCGTTAAAGCCATTGGGTATAACACTGATAGAAGCGAGTGACGGAGTGGAAGCATTGAATATCTTAAAGTCGGGTGAACACCAATTTGATGCCCTTCTTATTGATATCGAGATGCCGCGTATGGATGGTTATACCTTGGCATCCGAGATCAAAAAGTATAACAAATATAAAAACCTTCCTCTAATTGCAGTCACATCAAGGACAGGCAAGTCAGACAGAATGCGTGGAGTGGAATCAGGGATGGTCGAATATATTACCAAGCCATATTCACCGGATTATCTGCAAAATGTGGTCAAGCGGAATATCAAGTTTACCTTCTCAGAGGAGTCAGCATCATGAGTGAAAAATTACAGCAGATCATAAACAAACAGCAACATCAGATTACTCCGGGTGAGGAAAACCTGGATAATATCGTACAGTTGGTTGGATTTATTGTCGGTGATGAAGAGTTCTCTGTGCCTATATTGAGTATTCAAGAGATCATCAAACCGATCGAATGGACACGTGTCCCGAGAACACCGGGATATGTATTGGGTGTTTTCAATCTTCGCGGAACAGTCATCCCTTTGATCGACCTGCGTTTGAAGTTTGGTCTGCCAAGTGAGCAGATGACGGAAAACACGCGTTTTATCGTCATGAAGAACGAGAATGAGACAGCAGGTTTCGTCATAGATAGATTAACCGAAGCAATACGTTTGAAAAAGCATGAGATCGGACCTGCTCCTGAAACAGCAATGCAGGAAAAGACCATGATCGAAGGTGTCGGAAAACAGCATGACAAGATCTTGACGATACTAAAAGTAGACAAACTGCTAGAGAGAGATTTCTAAGAAAGAATATCCTTAGCCACCTGAAACTGGTTGGCAGTCATCAGATGCACCTTTGGGTGCAGCTTCATAATATCATCAAACAAATTTTTACTCAGTTCAAATCCTACCTTATACTCTTCTTCGGGTGATATCTCATTTGCTTTTCTAAGTGATTCTATCCATATCTTCGGAACATGAATACCCGGAACATGCGAAGCTAAAAATTGTGCTGTACGGAGTTTGGTTATCGGAAAGATACCCAGTATCAATTGTGCTTTTTGTGCAGATTCACAGCAGTCACTTTTCGCGTTTTCAAGAAGTTCCAAAAGAAGTTCTGCGTTCTCAAGGTCATAGACCGGTTGGGAAATAAGGCCGATGGCACCGTGTTCGATCTTCTTCTTCATCTTCTTTTGCAGGTTTTTTGGATTGGTCGAAAAAGAGTTTGTGACGGCAAAAGGATAGATCTGTTTTGGCTTTTCTGCCAAGGGTTTTCCGGCATAATCTATTCCTGAATTCAGACATGAGACGATATCAAGCAATAGAGATGAATTCCCGTCGAAGACACCTTTAGCATTGGGCTGATCGGACATAGAGGCCCGGTCTCCTGTCAAAGCGAGGATTGCGCGGATGTCAAATTCATTTCCGCCCAGAAGGTCAGATTGCAATGCGATGCGATTTCTGTCTCTCATACTCATCGTCGCAAGAACGGGTTTCCCGAACTCCTGCTGAAGTTTTAAAGCTGCAAGGATAGCATTGTATTTGAGCTTGGCCAAAGGATTGTCAGTGGTGGAAAAGCCGTCAACGAGTTTGTCCAGGTCGAGGTCTCTGATCTTGTCTATAATCGGTTGAAAAACAGGCGAATGTGAAGGGGTCGTCTCAAGTGTGACATATCTTTTATTTTCTAATTTACTTACAAGTTCTTCAAACAAAATATTTCCTATACGCTATAATTGCATTTAATTAATGACATTATAGCAATTTATAAGGCTATAGTTATAAAGAGAAAATATGAAACTATGTGTATTTGATTTTGACTCGACTTTGATGGATGGGGAGACGATTGACTTTTTTGCGGAACCGCTGGGTCTTAAAGAGAAGGTGGCTGCTATCACTGAAAAGGCGATGCAGGGGGAGATGGACTTCTTTGAAAGCCTTACAGAACGTGTTTCACTTCTAAAAGGACTTGAGTTCTCAAAGGTTGAAGAGATCTGTAGAAGCCTTCCTTTTATGCCTGGAGCAAAAGAGACGATTTCCGAACTGAAAAAAGCGGGTGCGACGGTTGTATGTTTCAGCGGGGGGTTTAGAACAGCGACTAGGTATGGGAAAGAAGTACTTGGCTATGATGCCGATTTCTCAAATGTCCTTCACCACAAGGATGGCCGTTTAAGCGGTCTTGTCGGCGGTGATATGATGTTTGACTTTTCAAAAGGTGATATGATCCAGCGTCTTCAGAATATTCTTGGCGTCAGTGAAGAAGAGACTATGGTCGTAGGCGACGGTGCAAACGACAGGTCAATGTTTGCCCATGCCGGGACAAGAATCGCATTCTGTGCTAAAGAGATCCTGAAAAAAGAAGCAAATATCATCATAGAAACAAAAGATCTGACAGAGATATTAACGAAGGTAAAACTATGACATATTGGGAACAGGAGTGCGGTGACAAATCATTGCATAAGACATTAAGTGCATTGATAAAAAACGATGATGTTGAGATCATGCAGGATGAAAAAGAACTTTTCAGAGTATTGAAGCGTCATCTCACTCGTAAAGAGCTGCATGCATTTTGTATGAAAGAAGGCAAAAAGTCAGATGAAGAGATCGCTGAACGTGTCAGCGTAAAACCAGAAGAGGTAGAACTTATTCTTCGCAAGGGGATCCGCAAGATCAAGCAAGCGAAGGTGACAAATGAGATATTTGTCAGAGACGAGGAATAAGGGTCACTTCACCGGAGAAGGGTTTCCTAAGGTCGAGTTCTTGCATGGAGCAGACATCGTATTCGCTTCACTTAGATCCTCTTTAATGAACTGAATAGTCGTCACCTGTCCTGTCTCTTCATCGGTTGCTGATATTGTCCAGCTACCGTCTGCACGTCCGTCAAAATATCTGAAGTCATAGGCAGAAACGTGGTAAGCAGGCAAGAGGACAGTCTTAAACCTGTCGTCTTGAGGTGTTGACGGTGATGTCCATGACATAGAGATATTCCTGTCATGGTCTTTGGAAGCTGTCTTATATTTACATTTGATTTTTAGAATGTCGTCTTCGTTAATAACGTTGCATACAAGTGCATCACCTGCAAAAACAGAAAGTGTGAAAGTAAAAAACAGTGTGATAAGTTTTGACATATAGCATCCTTCTGGAATTTAACTTCATGATTATTATAGCCAAATAAAAACGATGATAACAAAAATATGTTAAAAAGTGCTATCCTCTTGATAGTACATTTGGAGACAAAACAGCAAGAATCGATCTTCAAAGAGTTATAAACGCTTATTTTATCTCACTTTTAGAGAGTTACTGTATCATACAACTTGGTACATAAAGAAGAATAAACTCTTTTTTTTATCTCACTTTTAGAGAGTTACTGTATCATACTACTTAAATTAAAATTATGGAGTTACTATAATGAAAAAACAAACATCTGTTTTGATGGCTATTATCGTTGCGCTTGGACTTATGTCTACATCTGCATCTGCTGATATCAAAAAAGGTCAAAAAGGCTACCTAAAGACATGTAAGAAATGTCATGGTAATGGTACAAAAGGTGCATCTATGCAAACTCAAGACGGTTGGACTAAACTGTTTGAAAATAATGCTGCTATGATCATTGAAAAGCACAAAGGTACTCCAGGCGAAGATTTTTTCAATAGTAAGAAATTCGAAAAACTTGCACCACACTTGAAAGACTTCTTGTACCAGTACGGTTCAGACTCAGGAAACGTTCCTTCTTGTGGTTAATCCACAAGCTTAGTTTCAGAACATATTGCGTCTGAACTTTGCTTCGGCGTACTTTATGTACGCTTCTTCTTAAAACTCTATCAAACAAACACTTTAATCCCTAAACGTTCAATACAAAACATTAGAATTCATCCCTATTTTATATACTATCTGTATGATACTGTCAAATATATCTTGGAGTTTAGAATGAAAAATAAAAGATCTCTTTTTTTGGCTACTCTTGTCGGACTTTCTCTGGTATCGACAGCATCTTCAGCTGACACAGCAAGAGGGGAGGAAAGTTATAAAAGTTTCTGTTCAAAATGCCATGGAAGTCCTACAAAAGGAGCCAAAATGGAAACTAAAGCAGCTTGGGAAAGCCTGTTTTCCAGAAATGCTTATTCCATTAGAGCCACACATAGCCGAACAAAAAGCAAGTCATTTTTTAATAGCAATCAGTTTAAGAGAACTTCTACAGACTTAAAGCAGTTTTTACAGGCAAATGCATCAGATTCATAAACTGTTTTGTGCAAGTGATCAAAAGTAAAAACATCATTGCAAGATGAGCGCAAACTCCACTCTTCTTGAACGTATTTTATTTTCTTCTTGATCGGCATAGATAAGATTCGAATAAGAGTAACCGTCACTGCTCAGCACTTGGCTTAGCCATTGTCGATGTTTGTTCAGAGGCCTTAGTCGGTAGGCATAATCCAGTATACTCATGGCTCTGTCATTAGACAGGCGGGCATTGTTTAAATAGCGGATGGTATCGGGAGCATTCCATTCTGTCGATGTGTAGCCGTTTATCCTGACATTTTTAATTGAGCTTTTATAGTGGAAGAGGACCTTGATCAAACGCGGCATAAAGTCTTCAAGGATTGTCTTATGTGTTGTACTCAGTTGTGAACTTCCCTGTTTGAAGATAAGCCCCTTATGAGTGATACGCAAGTCCTTGTAGATATGGACTTGCGGTGTATCCCTAAACTCATCTTTTAATGCTAAGTAGAGGCTATCATACTTTTTTAGGTTCTTCTTGACCAGGCTTCCGTCATCATGAAGTTTAAGTATCCATATCTGTCGCCCTTTGTCGGCAAAGGATTTTGAAAAACCTGCAATAGCAAAGGTGTTGTCGTGAAGAGTAACGACCGTGTTGAAAGCATCCTGTCGTTCTTTCCCAAACTTTCGTTCCCAGATAAGTTTACCGTAGTTGTCATAGTATCGTACGAGTGCATCCATGGCAGACTGAGATGTGTTTTGGGAATGACCGACACCGATTATATTTCCTTTGAGGTCTATAGCAATGTCGCTTAACTGCTCATCGGCCTCATTAAAATAGTTCTTTTCCCATATTGTACTGCCTTCTTGATCGATTTTGATAAGACGGACATTGTTTTGGCCATTTTTATTCTCAAAGCCTGCCGAGATAAGATAGTTCTCCTCCGTTGTCTTTACGATTTTAAATGCTTTTTGACGGCCTGGTTTTGGAAACTTCTGGATCCATACCGTATTACCTGTATCATTTATCTTGGCAGCCATCAGTTGATACTCCTGGCCCTCTTGTGAGACACCTATCAATATGCATCCGCCATCTCCCGTCGCAACACCGTCAATCCCGATATCTTTTTCTTTGGAGCCAAACTTCTTTTTCCACTGTATCTCTCCCGCCGGAGAGAAGTTGACAAGATAGACATCACTCTGTCCAAGACCCTGAACAAAGATATCGTCGTAGGTATTTCGGGATGTTTGCGAGGTCCCGATAGCAATGCTGCCTCCGTCATCAAGTGCGACGAGGGAATGGAGCTGATCGAAATTCGCTGTTCCAAACTTTTTGAGACTTATCTGTTCTGCATTGGCATCGAGTGTGGCTATAAGCATCTGCCCGCTGTGGGTATAGCCGCCAACAAGATATCCGTTTTGCCTTGTCTTAAGGATATTGGTACCACGGTTTAGCTCTGAAAGGTTAAACCTTTTGTCAGTCACAACAGCAGCCGCGGGATCAAGTTTGATGAGTTGGAGTTGCTCGCCATTATTGGCATTGACACTATGCAGATAGCTAAAGGCATCGGTGTAGCTTTGTGAAGATATGGAATCCGTCTTATACTCTTGCGTATAGCCGACTACAGAGATGTTATTATCATGGTCTTCGACGATATCAAAGGCTTCGTCATCAAAGTTCTTGCCTATGAGTATCTGATAATCGTCTTCTTGAAATTCATGTATAGCACTGTATAAAGATGAGATGAGAAAAAGAGATAGGAACAGTAGCTTCATAAGTGTCCGTTTTAAATGATTTCTAGCAAGTTTTATACCATTTTTCGCGAGATCCCGGTACTTTTGTATTAAGCAGGATAAATAGATGTTTTTTGATTGCGGGCGTTTTTAAGGGCTCACTCTTTGGGAAGGAGGGCGCCATAATCTTTTAAAATCGGTATCAGTGAAGCTCTGTCATTATCAATAGCGACCTTTATGGCACTGAGCCCCTTTTTGGTATTCAAGTTGACATCAGCTCCTGAGGCTAAGAGGATCTTTACCACCTCTTTTTGATTGTAGTAGACAGCAAGCATCAGTGCTGTCCATCCAAACTTGTCATAGGTGTTAAGTTTGGCATTATATTTGATCAGATACTGCAAAGCATCCAAGCGCCCAAGGGATGACGCGATCATTAGCGCAGTCCGTTTATTTTTGTCCATCTGTTCGATATTGGCACCAAGCTTTATCAGCAGTTTAAGGTGTTCAATACTTTTATCGTCTTGGTAGTGGCTGGCTGTAAGCATCAGCGGACTCCAGCGAAGATTGCTGTCAGGCTGGTTGACATGAGCACCTTTTTTGATCAAAAGTGTTTCAAGGCTTCTAAGCTCTTCTTGCAGGTTTTTATTGACAGTCTGGCTTAGCGCTTTGTGTGTAAGGCTTAGAGGGACGTCTATACCGTCACGTATATTGACATCGGCACCCTTTTCGATCAATAAGATGGCTGCTTTGATGTTATAACGTTTTATCGCCATACTTAAGGCAGATGTCTGTCTGTGATTACGCTGATCCAAGGTAGCATTTCTCTTGAGGAGTATCTTTAGTAGCCCTAAACGCGAACTGTCCATAGCCGCAAGGATAAGTGCAGAGGTGCCGCTTGTGTCTGCCTGATCGACATTCATCCCTTTGTTGAGCAGATATGTCAGCAGTTTCGGGTTGTTGCCTTCGATACTAAGGTGTAGAAGGCTGATATTATTGGTACGTGTCTCTTGAAGACTTGCTCCCAGATGGTGGTAGTAGACAAGGGCATGAAGGTTTCCGGTAAGGGCGGCCTCATAGATATCCTGCACTTCAAATGTCATCTGCTGAGGAGGGTATAGGGCTTTACTGTCTATCGCTCCGTATCGAAGCAGTAGCTGCAGTATCTCATTGTCTTTGCTTTCGATTGCATAGTCTAAAGGTTTAAGCCCAAAACAGTCAGTGTGATTGATGTCGCAGCCATAGCTTAGAAGTGTCTGTACAATAGCGTAATGTTTGGTCTTAATGGCATATACTAGGGCTCGCAGGTGATGTTCCTCACATTTGTCAGGATCGACTCCGGAAGCGATTAACTCTGTGAGATCATCGATTTTATTATTGTTGACATAGCTGAAAAGCTCTTTACACTGCTGTCGTTTAAAATGTTCTTCTTCCGGATGAGTCATCTTTGTACCAAGAATAAGACTGCTTTGCAAATGCTGCATAAAGCCCATATGACACTTCCTTTCTCTATGACTATACGATAGATCTACGAATATTTATCATATAGCGTAACGATAGTTAGTTTAAAAAATAATAAGATTTGTGATTTGGTGAAGGGTTTAAAGAGTGGGTAAATCGTAGAAAAGATCTGCCGTCCTTTGAGGACAGCAGGTATTAGGATCTAGATGATGTTTTCAAATGGATTAGCAACGACTATCTTACGAGTGACAGTATATGGTACCAATGCCGCTTGACGTGCACGTTTGATCGCATTTGAGATCATTTCCTGGTGGCGCTTACAGTTACCTGTCAAACGACGTGGCATGATCTTGTAACGCTCTGACATAGAATGTTTAAGAGAGTTAGTATCTTTGTAATCGATGAAGTCAATTTTTGCTTCACAATATTTACAATAACGTTTTTTGTATTTTCTTCTTTCTGCCATAATTATTTCCTTATGTATTTCGAATGTTTCTAGAACGGAATCTCATCTTCATCGATGTCGATTTCCGGAATATTATGCTGAGGCATCTCTTGTCTCGGGTAGCTCTGCTGTGGCTTCTGTTGAGGAGCGCCATAGCTGTTCTGCTGTCCATAAGACGGTTGCTGTTGAGGCTGACCGTATGATGGCTGAGGAGCCGAATAGCTGCTTTTTTGAGCAGGAGCTTCGTACCCTCCGCCATTGTAATCATTTGACTGATCACTGTAAGACATATCGTTCTGAGCTGAATCAGCTTTGGAATCCAACATCTGCATAGTCTCAACGATCACAGTATGCTTAGAACGTTTACTTCCGTCCTGGGCGACCCATTGATCAAACTTCAATCTACCTTCAACAAGGATCTTACTACCACGTCTAAGGTACTGGTTCGCAACTTCAGCAGAACGTCCGAAAAAAGTGATGTCGATAAAACAGATCTCTTCCTTTCGCTCTCCATTTTGTGTGAACTTGCGACTAGTCGCGATAGCTGTGTTAGCAATAGCGCTTCCGCTTTGTGCATAACGCAGTTCGATATCGCGAGTGAGGTTTCCTACCAGTACGACTTTATTAAACATAGTTTTTCCTTAGACTTACGCGTCTGCTTGTGTTTCCGCTTCTGGAGCTGGTGTTTCTGCAACTGGAGCTTCTGTCTTTGCAACTGGAGTTGCTGCCTTAGCTGCGGCTTGTTTGATTGTCTTAGCGACTAGTTCATCCCAAGCTTTGACTTCGCGCTTGCTGTCATATTTAACAGTAACGAAACGAAGAACATCTTCGTTGATACGGTAAAGACGTTCGATTTCAGCGATTGCAGCTGGTGCAATTTTGAAATACATAATGTGGAAATAACCACGTGGGCTTCTGTTGATCTCGTAAGCAAGTTTTTTCATACCCTTAGCTTCACGAGCAACGATTTCACCACCATCTTTTGTGATGTTAGCTTCGATATTTGCGATAGCTGCTTCCATTTCTTCGGCAGTTAACGTCGGTTTTAGGATTACGAGGTTTTCGTAATGTCTCATAGAGATCTCCTTTTGGATTTATAGCACCTTCTGGATTAAGACCATTTCATAAAAATGGCCTATTATGCATCTCATATTAGCGCCTATCGGAACGATATACAGGCAACCATTGCGATACAAAGAGCAAGGAACGCGCGAATTTTAGCTGAAGAGTACTTAAAAAGTGATTAGAGTTTTAGTATAACCCTCGATAATAGTGCTGGGCTATAGAAGGACTTGTAAGCGTATCAAGGCGGCAAGTAAAATGGCATTTGTGTCTTTGCTGCCTCCGCTTTTCAAAAGGAGTTCTGTCTGTAGAAGGTGATCAAGCAGTCTTTCGTAGGTCTTCTGTTTGAACTTTATTGAAAGACTGGCTCTCTCTTTTTCGATAAATGCAGGAAGTTTATACCCAAGGACGGCCGCCGAATCGATGACACCGTGTATCTTGATATAGGTATGAAACAGAAACAGCTGTGTGACAAAGTTACTGATAGCCGTTATGATCTGTACCTCGTTCTCTCCTGTTTCCAAAAGACGATGCAGGTTTGCACGGAAGTCTTTTTTGGCGAGAATATCCAGTATGAGTTCATCCAATTTGACCTCGGCCAAAGGAAAGACATGTTCGTTGATGTCTTTGGCATGGATCGGCATCTGCAAAATGGCAAGTTTTTCCAGCTCGTTGCAGGCAAGGGAGAGATTGGAGTTTTGACTGAGTATGAGATGGGTGATGGCATCATCATTGATCTGAAGTCCCAGTGTCTTGGCCTCTTGGCGGATGATAGCTTTTGCCTCATTAAAAAAAGGATTAAAAAAACGTATGCTGTCGGCTCCGAGTTTAGGGACGAAGGCCTTGTTCGAAGTCTTGTAGTCAGAACCATAATAACAATAGATCAGATAGTTGCTCGGACTTTTGGCCACATAGGCAATCAGCTCATCCAGCTCTTTTTTAGGGACTTTTTTGTCGTTTTTGATGAGCAGTACGTTGTTTCCGCCAAAGAGTGAACCTTGGGAGATGTGGGCTTTGGCATCATTGAAATTATAGTCCTGGTGATAGAGTGAAAAGACACCGTCTTCCGCCCCCCAAAGATCACAGAGCCGTTTTGCATAAAAGTCGATCATAAACTCGGATTCACCAAAGAACATCATCGCTCTTGGCAATTGACCCTGTTGTAAAAGACGCTCAAAGTCCTGTTTCTTTATCATTCGCTCACTCTTGAATCGGCTGCGTCATCCCAGACGGTCACTTTAGCTTCTTCCAGTACCTCTATATGTTGGATAAAACGGCCGTAGACCTTTGTCGTTGCAATACTGGCTTCGGTCAGTTCGATCTCTATGTTTCCAAAGAGTCTTAACCCTTCATCACCTTTTAAAAAGATGCGTGCACCGATGATCTCATCAAACAAGATCGCAACCGGATAAGGCTCAAGAGCTATAACACGGGCCTTGACGCGTTTTCCTATCCTCTCAGCTGCCCAACGGGCATATTTTCTGTTCTCCAGGTCTTTGGCTGTATTGTCCGCCTGTCTTTCGAGTATACTGATCTGTTCGCAAAGTGCATCGATATTGCGCATGAGATAGCCTGCCTGTTCCATATCATCAGCCAGAATAGCTTTTAAGAGTCTGTGAACCATCAGATCAGAATAACGCCGGATAGGTGAGGTGAAATGGGTATAGGTGTCAAACCCAAGACCGAAATGTCCTACATTGTCAGGAGCATAGCGTGCCTGCATCTGTGACTGTATGATGAGGGTGTCGACTTCTTCGCTGAGCCCAAGCCGTTCTGCTTTGCTTTGGATCTCTTTGATGATCTGACGCATAGAGCCTTTGATCTCAAAATCGATGCCTATACTGAACAGCTGGGTGTACAGAGCCTGGAGTTTAAGGGGGCTTGGAGGCTCGTGAATACGGAAGACTCCGCGTTGAAACATCGAAGCAGCTGCTTTGTTGGCCAGAAGCATGCAATCCTCGATCAATGCATGCGACGGCGTCTCTGGTTCACTGTGTACACTCTCGATGAGTCCCTGATCGTTCAAGAAGATCTCATACTCGCGGGAACGGAAATCATACCCTGTCACCATGCGTTTGTAATGCAGTCTCTCGGTGATCTCTTTGAGTTTGGGAAGGTAGGCCATCGTCACTTTGTCATGTTCGTCTTTGGGTGTGAGTTCACCTTCAAAAAAAGCGTCTACCTCGGCGTAGGTATAGCGTCGTCGCGAGTGGATAAGTGTCTCGTAAAGTTCTGTTTTAGTGACATCGAGTGTCTCAGGGTCCAGGAATATCTTGAAGGTAAAGGCAAGCCGGTCTTCATTGGGACGAAGTGAACAGAGGTTCTCGCTGAGTTCGCGCGGAAGCATAGGGACCGATTTATGAGGAAAATAGACGGTAAATCCTCGGTACATCGCTTCATTGTCGATAGCACCGAAGGGTTCGACGTAAGAAGAGACATCGGCTATCGCGACATAGAGTGCAAACTCCTTTTTGTCAAAATAGATCGCATCATCAAAGTCTTTAGCCGTAACAGGGTCTATCGTACAAAAAGGAAGATGGCGCAGGTCTTTGCGTTCAGGATACCGCGAACCGTCAACGCTTTTTCCAAAGGACTTTGCCTGTTCGGCAATGCTCTCATCAAATTCGTTATGACGGTTGAACATGGCCAATGCGATCAGTTCATCGACAAAAGGATCATTGAGATTTCCCAGATGTGTCTTGATCAGTCCTTTTTGATAATCGATCTGAAAGACATCATTGTCTGTATATTTTTCAAGAGCATCGAGTTCAAGGCGGATCCCCACGGGTGTGTCTGTCTTGAGATCGGACAGGACTTTTTGTCCATTGACCGTTTTGATGACAGCGACACCGTACATCTCTGCTTTTCCGACGATATAGACAACAACAGCCGAAGGTGCTCCGCGCCGCCCTATCAAACGCTGTACGATGACCAGGTCACCGTTTTCGGCACCCTGCAGGTCTTTGGCTTCGATGAAGAGGTCTTTCATGGAGGAACCGATTACTTGCAGATAAGCCGATCCCGTTTGGGTCAGATCGATGAGTCCTGCACGGTATTTCGAGTTGAGTGTGTAGGTGTTCTCTTCAAGGTTCAAAAAACCTTTGGCATTCAAGGTCTTAAGGAGCTCTTTTTCTTCGGCATTAAGGTCGTCTTCGATGACCCCGTGGGTCAGCTTGATTAAGAATATTTTCACGCAGTCATTTTTTCGATTGCAGCTTCGAAGCTGGGAAGATCAAGACCATATTGTTGGATCAGGGATTTGGCATTGCTAAGGGTCTCATCTGTGAAGACGCCGGTGATGCCGGTCGCGACACGGATGACATGAAGGGCTTTGGTCGCTTCTATGATCGCCTCATTGTCACCGCAGTCGTCAGGTCTGCCAGAAAAGCGGATGAGAGTGACAAGCTCCTTGTCAAACTTCCAATGAACAAAGATATTAGCAGAGACTTCGGCCGTATAGGTTTCACAGTTCTCTTCTTCAACATTAGGTACGGATTCGCCTGCTTCTATCTTTTCTCTAAAGGTATCAGCTGTACCATTCTCCAAAACGCACTGGGCGATCATGACTTTTCCGATCTCGATCAGAAAAGACGCAGGTGACAAAAGTTCCATCAGTTTTGGCTTTTGACGGAGGTACCATGTCACGGCCAAGGCATTTTGCATTTTGGAAAGGTCAGAGAACTGTGTATTGGAGATACCATAGGGAGAAAGGTTGAGCTCAAAACATTTTTTGACGATCATGGCAAGAGCAAAGCCGCGAATCGTTCCCATACCAAAGAGTCCGACAGCCTGAGAAATAGAGTTTATCTCACGTGTAAAGCCATACAGCGGAGAATTGGCAGCTTTCAAGATGTCTGCAGTCAGCAGTGGGTCCAGTTCCAGGACTTTTACCATATCGTCAAAGGTAGAATCCGGATTGTGATAGATCGCTTCAAGTTTGATAGCTGATTCTGGTAAAGCCGGTAATTGCTGGATTTTTTCTTTCAAAACACTGTTCATGTCTGACATCCTTGGGTGGGTGTTAATAATTGCACTATTCTAATTGAGTTCATATTAGGCTTTACTGAAAAGAAGCGCTATTTTATTAGAAAAAGAAAAGTTGCAGGATCCGAAGGGATCAAGAGAGTGTGATTATCTGAACAGATCATGACATGGATTGCCAAGCTGTTTTTTAGAATGAGGGAATTAATTTCAGCCCTTTTTGAGATGAAGTCTAGTATAATCCCGAAAATTTTTAAGTCGCACTGCACTTAAAATCCAAAAAAGGAATACTCCTATGGCATTAAATGTTTACTACGATAAAGATTGTAATATTGAACTGATCAAAAGCAAAAAAGTTGCAATGATCGGTTTCGGTTCTCAAGGACACGCACACGCTGAAAACCTACGTGACAGTGGTGTTGAGGTTATCATCGGTCTTCGCAAAGACGGATCAAGCTGGGCAAAAGCGGAAGCTAAAAACTTCAAAGTAATGACAGTAGCAGAAGCATCTGCAGCAGCTGACGTTGTAATGATCCTTCTTCCGGATGAAAATCAGGCTGAGATCTACAAAAACGAGATCGAACCAAACTTGAAGAACGGTGCGACAATCGCATTCGGTCACGGTTTTAATATCCATTACGGAAGAATCCACCCAAGAGCTGACATCAACGTAACGATGATCGCTCCAAAAGCACCAGGACATACGGTACGTTCTGAATTTGTACGAGGTGGCGGTATTCCGGATCTTATCGCTGTCGGTGCTAATCCTTCAGGTACTACTAAAGAGCTTGCGCTTTCTTATGCATCTGCTATCGGTGGTGGTCGTACTGCGATCATCGAGACGACTTTCAAAGATGAGACTGAGACAGACCTTTTCGGAGAGCAGGCTGTTCTTTGTGGTGGAGCTGCTTCTCTTGTTCAAGCCGGTTTCGAAACATTGACTGAAGCGGGTTATGCTCCGGAACTTGCTTACTTCGAATGTCTGCATGAGCTTAAGCTTATCGTTGACTTGATGTTTGAGGGTGGTATTGCTGATATGCGTTACTCTATCTCTAACACAGCTGAGTATGGTGACTATGTATCTGGTAAACGTGTTATCAATGCTGAGTCTAAAGCGGCAATGAAAGAGATTCTAAAAGAGATCCAAGACGGCCGTTTTGCAAAAGACTTCATCCTTGAAGGTCAAGCAGGTTATCCTCGTATGAATGCTGAGCGTGCAAATGCTCGTGCATCTCTTATCGAGCGTACAGGTGTTAAACTTCGTACGATGATGCCATGGATCGGCAAAAACAAGATCGTTAACCAAGAAACAAACTAAAATCACTCCATTTACGCTTTAGCGACAGGGGTATCGGCATTTAATGCCAGAATCGACGCACCTTCTGCGTCGGTACACTCATCACGTGCAAATGCACGCTTTCCTCCTATACAGCTTTATCTCCAGTACTCTTTTAGTCTTTTATGAATACTTTATTGTTCTTCTATGGAACAGCGCATGGGGAAACCTTCTTTACGTGCCTGGTGTTCGACAGTCTTGGCCTTGGTCTCAGCGATCTCATAGGTATAGGTACCGCATAGGCCTTTGCCTTTGGTGTGGATATCCTGGGTGATCTTGTCTGCCTCTTCAAGAGTCTTGTGAAAGACGGAAGTGATAATACGCAGACAGAAGTCCCAGGTCGTGTAGTGATCATTAAGCATATAGACATGGTAAAGCATTGGTTCATCTAACTGGTTTAGGGTACGGGTTTTAACTTCAATTGCCAAGTGGGTCCTTTTTTACTTATACTTGTTAGATCTCAGTAGGCACATACGCAGTGTCTGGCCAGGCATCAGAAATTTCTTCAGTTTGTTGCTGAGCATTAAAGTTTTCCCACGTAATCACGTTGACGTCTTTCGAGGTAGTGAATTTCTCTGCATCGGGGTTAAATGTCTCAACTCGCCAGGCCTGCAGCTTGGGTCATACCGAACCGACAAGTTGATAGACTTTG
>JBFEIF010000008.1:0-37833 GCA_041553795.1 Sulfurimonadaceae bacterium | reverse complement strand
CGTGAAGAAGAGTTCGATCAGTTATGGTATGACCTTATAACGACACAGGATGCGAAGTCTCAGACTTATCTTGACCGGTTCAAGACTTTCGCTGAACCGGGTGTCATACAAGCGTATTACAAACTGTATTCGACCTCTTCTTTTATCCACTTAAACCAGATGTTGGAAGAGCTTCGCTCTCAGCTTGGCCAAAAAGTCAGCGGTATCGATATCAATCTTTGGCTGAAGTATTATGATACCTATGTCGAGGACATAAAAGCAGTAGAGAACCTAAACAGTGCCACGGTCAAAGCGAAGATCGAGAAGCTGATCGAAGAGGATGAGGCAAAGTTCAAAAGAAATATTGTCATGCTGGCATTGCCTCTTATTTTGGTATTGATAATTGCCTTGTTTATTTTTATTGATATTAAGCAGGCGCTTACCACGCTCCTTGACTTTCTTAAGGAAAAAGAGGAACCTAAGCGAAAAGATCAGGTCCTGCTGCTTCAGTCAAAGAGTGAACTTGGGACCATTTACAGGACTTTGTTTGCCTTCAATGAAAAGATCAAGGAACAGATCGAGATCATCAGAGATACCTATGAGCTTGATCAGCTGACGGCGATACCAAACCGAAACAAACTGCTGGATATGATGACCAAGATGCAAAAGTCTGGCCATACCTTTACCATCATCTATATTGATATCCATAATTTTTCACATATCAATGACAGTTTTGGCCAAGATATCGGTGACTACTATCTTAAAGAGACAGCACAGATACTAAAAGAGATAGCCGGCTCTATAAGTTCGGATAAATTACTTGAGACTTCTGTCTTTAGAATGGGTTCAGACGAGTTTGTACTGATCTGTTCCCATGCGGAATATATTAATCTTCTTATAGGAAAGTTGAAAGAGTTTTATATCATAGAACATGAAGGCATAGATATGCCTCTGTCTTTCACCTTTGGTATTGCCAACTCGGACACTGAGCATTCTGAGTCTTCATTGCTCACACGAGCTGAGATTGCATCGCGCTATGCTGTTAGGACAAAGAAACGATTTGCTTATTATGATGAAGATGCCCTGTTGGAAAAACGTCATAAGGCTAACCTGGAATGGGTCAAAAAGATCGCGGAAGCTTTCCATGAAGGTCTCTTCGCGGTACATTTTCAGCCTATAGCATCTGCAATAACAAGAGAAGTCGTCAAGTATGAGGTCTTGATCCGTATGTATGACAAAGACAAGGCACTGATGATATCGCCTGCAGAGTTTTTGGGTGTACTGCAAAACTCCGGACATGAAAAAGAGCTGACAAAGCTGATCATCAATCAAAGCTTTATCTCTTATGAAAAGTGTCAGATCGATCTGTCTATCAACATGACGCGTGATGATCTTGATGATGATATGCTGGATTTCCTGATTGCAAAAGCCTATAAACACAAGATACCGCCAAAATCGATCGTTGTCGAACTCGTCGAGTCGGAAGAGCTGCTTAAAGAAAATTACATTACAATCATCCAGGATATCAAACGAGCTGGCTTTAAAGTCGCCATAGATGATTTTGGTACGGGATATTCGAATTTTGCTTATTTAGCGCAGATCAAACCGGATTATATTAAGATAGACGGTTCGCTTATAGAGCACATGGACACAAGTGTACAAGACAGACAGGTAGTCGAAGGTATTTATAATTTTGCGAACAATCTGGGCATTGAAGTTATCGCTGAATATGTGAGTAATGAAAGACTTTACGAAATTGTTAAAGATATTGGGATAGAATATGTTCAAGGTTTCCATATTGGAAATGTGATGAGCTGTGATGAAGTACAGAAGTCAAGAGGATTGAAGTGAGACATTTTTTAACATTAAAAGATTATACAAAAGAAGAGATACTTGAGATAGTGGATCTGGGGCTTAAGATAAAAAAAGAGTTTAAAGCCAAGGCTCAGCCTCCTTATCTTAACGGACAGACACTTTCAATGATCTTTGAAAAGAGTTCGACGCGTACACGTGTAAGTTTTGAATCAGGTATCTTCCAGTTAGGCGGGCATGGTCTTTTCCTTTCGAACAAAGATATTCAGCTTGGACGCGGTGAGCCGGTCAAAGATACGGCCAGAGTCATCTCGAGCATGACTGACATGATCATGATCCGTACCTTCGAGCATTCTAGGCTTGAAGAGTTCGCGTCTTTCTCCAGCGTACCTGTGATCAACGGTCTGACAGATCTTTATCATCCGGTGCAGCTGCTTGCTGACTATATGACGATGATCGAGCATGATATGCATATAAATCCTGTGGTCGCTTATATCGGTGATGGAAACAACATGACGCATTCCTGGATGATGTTGGCATCCAAGCTCGGATTTGAACTGCGTATTGCTACGCCGAAGGGTTATGAAGTCGATGAAGGTGTGATGAAAGACGCTCTTGAGTTCTGCAAGCAAAGCGGCGGCAAGATCGTCGTGACGAATGACCCAAATGAGGCAGCTAAGGGCGCGACAGTCGTAACTACTGATACATGGGCATCTATGGGTCAGGAAGACGAGAAAGAAGTCAGAGCCAAAGCTTTCAAAGGCTATATGGTCGATGAGACGATGATGGGTCTTTGTAAAGAAGGTGCGGTATTCTTACACTGTCTTCCGGCCTACAGAGGTCAAGAAGTGAGTGAAGAAGTACTGGAAGGATCAAGAAGCCTTATCTTCCAAGAAGCCGAAAATCGTCTTCATGCGCAAAAAGGCCTAATGGTCTGGCTAGATCTACACCGCTAGGGGTAGATAAAAGCGTTTACCTGGATGGCTCATGCTAGATCTACACCGCTAGGAGTAGATAAAAGCGTTTACCTGGATGGCTCATGCTAGATCTACACCGCTAGGGGTAGATAAAAGCGTTTAACCTGGATGGTTCATGCTAGATCTACACTCTTAGGAGTAGATCTCGAAGCATTATTAACGAGCTGCACCCATTAAAATAACAAAATTGTTACCGTCTTCGACTACATTGAAATTGTGTTTTTTACAAAATTCATCATTCATTTCATTAGCCATCTCTGTTGCATGCATTAAAGCATCGTCTTTATTGTCAAAGCTCATAGACGCTTCTTTACCGCTTCTTCTGAAACAGCCGCATTGTTGAGGTACATTTACTTGAAACATTATATTATCCTTGTTAATTTTTTCGAATTCTACTGAATAAAGATTATAAACAAGAAGAGGTTTGCAGGCTAGGCCTGCCATTTTAGAATGCTTTTATAAAAGTATGTTTGTGTCTTACGCAGCTTGGATCAAGCAGGCAGAGCTGCTAATAGGCAATACCTGTTTTAGAGCGGATGATCTCCATCTTTTCCTGGGCGATCTGACGCGCTTTATCGGCACCGGATCTGAGTATGTCGCGTACTTCATCCTGATTATTGGCATAATGCTCGCGCTTTTCTCTGTAAGGTCGGAAATACTCCCACATGACGTCATGAAGATAGAGTTTAAAGTGCCCGTAACCTTCGCCTGGCGTTCTGTATCGTTCTTCAAATGCTTCCAGGCCGTTCTTGTCCAAAAAGAGCTTGGCAAGGGCATAGATATTGCAGCTTTCATACTCTTTTGGCTCATCAAGAGCTGTCGTGTCGGTGACGATCTTTTTGATGGTCTTTTGGATGCTTTTCTCTTCGCCGAAGATATTGATCGTATTGCCATAGGACTTTGACATCTTTGCCCCGTCGATCCCGGGTACGGTAGCGACTTCGGCTTCGACCTGATGCTCAGGAAGGTGGAAGATATCACCATATTCATTGTTAAAACGAACAGCGATATCTCTGGCGATCTCGACATGCTGTATCTGGTCTTTTCCGACCGGAATCATCTCTGAATCAAAAAGGAGTATATCGGCTGCCATAAGGACAGGATAAGAGAAAAGTGAATGGTTGGCGTTAATACCTTTGGCCACCTTGTCTTTGTAAGAGTGGGCACGCTCCAAGAATCCCATAGGAGTAAACTGAGAAAGTACCCAGTAGAGCTCCAATACTTCTTTGACATCCGACTGGACCCAGAACATCGTCTTTTTAGGATCAATGCCCAGCGCAAGAAAGTCAGTTGCTGCCTGCATGGTAAGTTCAGAAAGACGGTTCCCGTCACTGACAGTCGTCATCGCATGGTAGTTTGCTATAAAGGCATATACATCATCGTTTGCTTGTCTGTCGATCATCTTCTTGATAGAACCGAAATAGTTCCCGATATGTAAATCTCCTGAAGGCTGGATACCTGCTAATACTTTCACTTTTTTTCCTCGTTCATAATTCCCGAAATTATAATTAATTGTCGTATAATGCCCGCTTAGAAACAGGCAAAATGTTGTCAGAAGCCCTTTAAACCTATATGGTTCTTCTGACATTGTCAAAATTTTTGTGTTTAAAAGGATACTGATGGAATATTATGATTGGATAAAATGGTTTCACGTCATCTCGATGGTGGCCTGGTTTGCAGTCCTTTTTTATATGCCGCGCCTCTTTGTATACCATGCCGAGAACAGAGATAATGCTGATTTTGTCAAAGTGGTGAAGGTGATGGAACGAAAGATCTATTATGCGATCGGCGTACCCTCTATGTGGGCCACTATCATCTCGGGTGCTGTCATGATAGCGCTTAATCCGGGACTTTTCCAAGGCGGAGGCTGGCTGCATGCCAAACTGACATTGGTGGCTGTTCTTATTGGATATTTTTTCTCGATGGGATATTTTTATAAGAAGCTGTTAGCCGATGTATGTGACAAAAGCGGAAAGTATTTCCGTTATTATAATGAGGCACCGACGATCCTTTTGCTATTGATCGTTGCTATGGTGATCGTCAAACCGTTTTAAGGCGTGCCGTTTGGCGCTCATCTTGGCTTTTAAAAGTCATCTGGTGTTCCTTGACTTTTGATACCAGAATGTTTATACTTTCCGCATGAAAATAAAGCTTTCAATACTTTTTAGTCTCATGACATTTTTTGTTGTTACTATGGCAATCCTGGAAACTCAGAGCTTTTCCATGGTAGAACAGGAAATAAGCATCGAGTCTGTGAGTGAATCTGAAAACCCTGAAAGTGAGTCTATTTCTGATCTGGCAGACCTTGTCAAAAGTTCAGCTATGTTGGAAATGTACCATAAGACCCTGTCAGTCTCAGATGAAAGCTTTGTCTTTTTTACGCTTACCCAGGATATTTTTCGACCTCCCCGCCTTGTATAGTTTTACCTAAACCTTTATTTAAACATCCATAACAAACATAAGGAAAACTATGCTAAAAAAATCTATTCGTACCCACTTTTCAATCATATCATTGATGATATCAACGCTTGTTCTTTCAGGCTGTACCCATTCGCCCTCAGTCACACCAGTGTCAACGATTCAAAAAAACTTCACAAATGATTTTGATGTCGATATTCTTAAAGATGCGATAACAAAAGCTGCTGAAAAAAACAACTGGGACATTTTAGACCCTAGCGCACAATCAATCAATCTGAAAAAGACGTATACTGCAAAGAAACGTAACATCACATCACTTCGGACAAAACGCTGGTCTGGACTTGTGGTCAAGAACGAAATCTATGTGAATGTCGATGTAAACAAAAATTTCTTTAGGATCAAGCCATCGCAGAAGCATGAGCAGTCATTCAAGAGTGACTGTCAAAGAAAACATTTCAATGAAGAGCTTGCAAACCTTGAGAATGCCATCTATCTTGAGTTGGTCCCCTATCTATTATAATTATCCTGTTTTTAAGACGGACAATGTTCAGTATTATGTCTCTAGGCATAATACTGCCGTACAGACTGAGGATGCTTGAGCTATTTAAAAGGTAGAAAAGAGGATATTATAGGCAACTATTCGTTAATAGTTGTCACAACACAAATAAGTGCATAAGATCTAACACGAACTATTGCAAATCGATGATTCTTCTGAGAAGATAAAACTGATATGATTTAAGTTGTAGAGACAGATGCGAAGATCAGAACACTGGCATAAACAGCCGGTGTTAGGCGAAGAGACGTCAGTCCAGATCGACGAAACCTTCTTCCATATCGTCGTCTTTATGTTTATTGTCTTTTTCCATGTTCTCTTCAAATTCAGATTCAAAATCCTCATCATCATACATCTCCATCAACTCTTCATCAGACACTTCTTCACCGCCGAATTTATCCAGAACAAAATCCGGTTCATCTGCGACGGTCGTACGCTGTTTCTTGCTGCGTGCATGGAAGAGGACCGGTGTACCTTCAAAGTTGAAGGCCTCACGCAACTTGTTCGTGAGGTAGCGTCGGTAAGTAAAGTGAAGCCCTTCTGGTCTGTTCATGACCAGTGCGATACGCGGAGGACGGATATCATATTGGGTCACATAATACAGACGGATAGTCTTTCCTTTTACAGAAGGAAGGTGATGGCGTCGCTGCGCCAATTCGATGACACGGTTGAGTTTGGACGTTCCGATACGCTGTGAATAGTTCTCGTTGATCTCGAGGATCTTGTCCATGATCTTGTTGACACGTCTGTTTGTCAGGGCAGAGACCGTGATGATAGGTGCATAATGCAAGAACTTGAAACGGCTGCGCACTTTTTCAGTAAACTTGTCAAAGTCCTTGTCTGTCAGATCCCATTTGTTAAGCACGATGATACAGCCAAGGCGGTTCTCATCGATCAGTCCGGCGATCTTTTCATCAAGGTCTTTAAAAGGCTCTGAAGCATCAAGTACAAGCAGTGCGATATCGGCATCTTTGAGCATCTCTTTGGTACGGTTGAGTGCAAACTTCTCTATGCCCAGGATCTTTCCGCGGCGGCGGAGTCCGGCTGTATCGACAAAGGTCACTTTCTTGTCACCGACTTCGATCATCTCGTCAATTGGGTCGATGGTAGTTCCCGCAATGCTGCTGACAACGGAACGGTCTTCGCCGACCAGAGCGTTCAAGAGGGACGATTTTCCTACATTGACGCGTCCGATGATAGCGACTTTGACCTGGTTGAGGCGTTCTGGATCATAAAAACGTGTATTGTCGTTTTCATCAAAGATAGTCGCGTCTTCTTCTTTCTCGTCTTCCTCATCCCAGTCGTCAAGGTAGGCGTCTTCATCGTCATATTCGGGTTCTTCGACTTCACCGGCGATCTCTATATCGTCTTCGTCTTCGCTCTCACCGTCTGATACGATGTCTTCAGCCGGAAGCTGCTCATAGATCCATTCTATAAGTTTGATAGTATTGCGGTTGTGAGCGACCGAGATACCGAAGACAGTGTCTGTTCCAAATTCATAGTAGTCCCAAAGACGCTCGTTCATCTTGTCATTGTCTATCTTGTTGACGACAAGTGCAATAGCCTTACCCATGGATTGAAGTTCATAGAAAAACTTCTTGTCCTCATCATTGGGGATAGTCTTTCCGTCTGACATATAAAGGATGATGTCGGCTTCATAAGCTGCTTTGACTGCTTTTTCTTTGATCTTGTCAAAAAGTTCACAGCCCTTGTCCAGTCCGCCGGTATCAAGGAGCTGTACTTCTTTGTCGATTATCTTGGCGATGCGTTTTTTGACATCGCGAGTTGTGCCGGCCTGGTCAGATGTGATCGCATCACGTTGCTTTAAAAGTCTATTGAATAAAGAAGATTTTCCAACGTTAGGTCGGCCGATAATGGCTAGTTTTTTCATAATTGTATGCTTTCTGTAGTAAATAATAATGTAATTATAGCAGTTTATTAAGGCTTTGTCTTATAGTTGAAAGTCCGCTGAAAATGGGGTGCTATGGTTAAGGATTGTCCTGATGTGTGAAAAAGAGGAATTATAGCTTGTACAATTCCTGGTATTTTAGCCTGCGTTCATTGACATTTTTGAGGTAATGCTTGGGTTCATCATATCTGAGGTTCTTCTGCAGGTGGTCATAGACCTGTGACGGTGTCATCGTATTGATGATATCGGCCGCTTTTTGAACATTATAGTTTCGTGTAAAGGCCCAGGCAATATTTCCGGCCCCTGTGTTATAGCCGGCAATGGCACAATACAGACGGCTGGTAGGGTCTTTTATAGAAGAAAGATATTTATAGAAAAGGATATGGAAGTAGGCAGATCCGATCTCTATATTGTTGCTAGCATTATACAGATACGAAGCAGAGAGAAGACGGCGTCTTTTATATAAGAACTTATAGGAATCTATACCGGCTGATTTGGGAACGATCTGCATTAGACCGAAAGCAGGTATGTGCGAACGTGCCATCGGATTGAAACTGCTTTCAGAATGCATGATAGCCAATAGGACGGGTGCCTCCAGATTAAAGCGTGCAGCATTGGATTTGGCAGAGGGCAGGTAATTATATGAACGTTTGTATGTAGAGTTCTTCGGCATGTTGTACTTGATCTCGTATACATTGCCTTTTTGTACCATGGTGATCTCTTCAGGTTTGATCAGCATCGGTTTCGGACCGACCTGCAAAAGAGGGACTTGCTCTACCGAAGCTTTTTTGACATACTTTGGGTCGACGTCTATTTTGTCGATGGTCTGTTCAAGTTTGTTCTGCTCAAAAGCCTCTTTGCTGTTAAGCTGAAGTGTCTCGTTCAGCTGTTCTATCAGCGCCTCTTTGGATACCTTTTTGTCTGATGAAATCTGGGATATCGTTACCTGATTGGTCTTGAAATCTATCACACTCTTGGTGTGAAGATCTTTGGAATAGTTCGTCAGTTTTTTAGCATCTTCAAGATCGGTTTGCGGCCATAGGGCTTTGACTTGCTTTCTAAAATCAGAGATGGCCTGCTGCTCTTTTTCAAGATGTGATTTAAAGGCAGCGTCTTCCTGCTTTTGAAAGTCGACAAACTTGACTTTTTCCTGCTTGAAACTATTGTCCTGATTGTTTTTAAAGTCCTCAAAACTCCCGCCGCTTAAGAGCAGGGGAAAGAGGATCAGTGTCAGTCTGTTACTAACCATACGTATAGCTCTTTCGTTTTTGGATTGGTCCATATCTCTTCGATATGGGCATTGATAGTGACATCGGCCGTCTTTTGGACGCTCTCTATCGTTGTTGATGCACTTGCACTGTAGCCGGAGTCGTTCTCGTTTCGCATGATGATATTACCGACTTCGACACCGCTCTGCTGTGCCATCTCATCCAAGGCACGTGAGACAGCCACGCGTCTTTGACGTGATGTTCCCCCTTGAAACTGCGGTTTTGAACTTCCGACGGCCCCTGTCCTTCCATCCATATTCGGCTTGCATATCCAAGCCGGTTCCTGGTTTTCTGATATGACCGGTTCTGGCGCCCCACTGCAGCCAGTCAGCAATAATGCACCCAAGATCATCGCTGTTAAAACTTTAAACATATAGCCCCCTATATTTACTGATAAAGACAAACAGTTTGCCCTTATGGATAAAAACAGATTGAAAAAAAGATCAGGTTTGAAAGATTGACAGAGATAGTAGAGCAGGGAAGTCCCCGCTCACATGACCTTATTCAGTTGGAAATTCTTTTTCCAGACCTTCAAGGGCATTTTTAGCTTGGAATTGCTGCCAAAGTGCTTCGTCATTTTTGAAAGATGATTTTACATTGTTCTTGACTTCTTCGTTCATCGCTTTTTCATTTACACCGATAAGAACGTACATAGTTTTAGTCTTAGGGTGCTGCCAGAACTCAAGTTGCTTTGAACCTTTAAGAGATACTTTTGCAGCCTGCTTAGAAACTTGTGTTGAAACTTTGTCAGCTACTTCGCTTCCGCCGACACCAGTAGAACGTGTAAATGTCTCGACTTTGTCTTTTACTAAAGACTCGATCTGCTGTGCAAGGTTTGAACGGCCGTTAGCCAATGCTTCTCTACGTGTGAAACCTGCACCCAGCTTGCTGTATGGAGCTGAACCAAGATCTGTGATCGCACCTTCCATACCTGAGTCTGGCATACATGTCCAGTTTGGTGCACGGACACCGTCTTGCTCACAATTAAATGTCACTTCTTCTGGTTCTGCATCTTTTCCGCCACACCCCGCAAATGTTGCCGCTAAAGCCGCTGCTAGTACTACTGATCCAATTAGTTTCTTCATTAAAACTCCTTAATGTATATTTGAAATCTTCATGCATTGTAGCAAAATATAACATAGAGTCAAACTAATTATTGCTTTTTACCGGAGATTAATATTTGATTCGTTGCTATTTGGCAAACTTTCTACATAAAGCGACTGAGAAGGGAAAGCGAAACGGGCTTTGTTCTCTTCGACGATCTTCATGATACTTAGATTGATGCGTTCACGTACCATCAAATATTCCTGCCAATTTGTCGTATTGGTAAAAAAGTAACAGAAGATACCAAGGGAAGAGGCTTCAAAGTCTGTGAAGTTTACCAGGATAGTGGTCTTGTTGATATCCTTATCTTCTTGCAGCATCGTCCGTATCTCGCTGAGGATGTTTTGCATCTGTACAGCCGAAGTGTCATAGGTCAGACCGACGGTCATCTTGATACGGCGCATTGTCATACGTGACCAGTTGGTTATAGGACTGTTGGCGAGCGTCGCATTGGGTACGGCGACCAAAGCCTTGGCAAAGGTGCGTACACGGGTTGAGCGGATACCGATACTTTCGACAGTCCCTTCAACAGCGGGGGTGTAGATCCAGTCGCCCACATCAAAGGGTTTGTCTGAGAAGATGACCAGTGAGCCGAAAAGGTTGGCGGCAGTGTCTTTGGCGGCAAGTGCAAAAGCAAGACCGCCCAGACCCAAAGAGGCTAGAAAACCTGTGAAGTTATAGCCCCACTCCTGTACCATGATGACAAAACCCATGGTGATGATGACGATCTTGACACCTTTGATCATAAACAGCGCAAGGTCGGCTGAAAAGCGGTTGGCTACCTTGTCCTGGTTCTCATTGACAAAATCCTTAAAGATGTCTACGATGCGGTACAAGGCCCAAAAGATAGTAAACGCGAACATCGTTCGAAAGAAGTGCGAAGCAAAGTTATCAAGGGCATCGGGAAGCGTCAGGTAGGCCAGTGTGATATAGAGGCCAAGGATAACAAATGCCAGTCTGACAGGCGGTTCGACAGCAATGATGATGGCGTCATCCAAAGTGTTCTCTGTCTTGGCGCTGGCCTTATGCAAGGTATTGATGAGCATATGGGTCAGCTTGCTTCGAAAGAGTGTAAAGAAGACTAGGATAACCAGGGAGATCAGCCATTGTGAACCGGTATTGTCAAAATAAGTCTGGTCTAAAAGTTTTGTTAAGTCCTGCATTGCTGTTCCTGCTCTTTTTAAAGGATTTTATCACATTTTCGGATACAATCTAATTTATGAAATATTACGCTTATGAAGAATTTGTACACGATACACGAAAACTGGTCGCGCTCTCAAAAGGTTTTGAAGCCGATACGCTGCTGGCCATTGCCCGGGGCGGTTTGACATTGGGACATGCCTATGCGCATGCAGTAGATAACCGGCGTCTGTTCGCTATCAACTCCATCCTCTATGAAAAAGACAAAAAAGGCGCTTCCTGCGAGATCTTTAATGCGCCCGAACTCAAAGGCGCTCAAAAGGTCCTGCTTCTGGATGATATCGTCGACAGCGGACAGACGATCAAAGAGGTCCTGTCTCTGTTGAAGCAGTGTTACCCGGACATCGAGTTTAAGATCGCTTCACTGTTTTATAAACCGACTGCGGTCATACAGCCTGATTTTTACGTCCACGAGGCAAAAGAGTGGATAGAGTTTTTTTGGGAAAAAGATTTTTTAGAAGAGAGGTCTGCCGTACAGACCGGCAAGGACTGATCTTGTTAAAAGACAATATCAAGGCCTATTACCATCTTTTAAAAGGTATGGTGACGGTTTCAAGAGTGATGCTCTTTGAAAAGTTCACTGCTGTGTTTTTCTTTTTCTATCTGCTTTTTATCTTGAGCCTTGCTTTTATACTCTCTGTCCTTCACTGGGTGGTCGCTGTTATCATCATGCTTCTGGGCGTAGCTCTGTTTGTCAAGACCCTGCATGGTTTTGAGTTTTTAAAACGTGCACTGATACGAAAAAACGACCGTATAGAATATGCCGACCCCAATGCCGCTGATTCGAAGGATATCTTCAAGACAGCTACTGTCCTTTTGAAGATGCGTCCCGAAGAGGTACGCAAGACAAAGTTGATCTCGGATGAACTGATCGGAGAGAGCACGCACTTTTATCTTGTCAAAGCGGATGATGAACCTACGGTTATTTCCTATGACTGGATAATGGGACTCTCTCCTGAGATCTTGGAGATGGAGTTTGAGGATTAGACTTTGCCGATTCCGTACAGGATAAAGTAACTCAGCCCCAGGAACAGCAAGGATGAGATAAAGATAAGCGCCGTGATGTCTTCAGGCTTGCAGTGATACAAAGAAGCAAGATTGACATTGGCAACAGCAAGCGGCATAAAAAGTTCCATCAGGATTATCCCTTTGATCATTGCCGATAGCGGGGCGAACTGCAGGATGAAAAAGGCCAGTGCTGGCAGAAGGACAAACTTTACGGCATTGACATGGGTGATGAGTCGGAAGTTCAGATGTTCCAGTTTGACGCTGTAGAAGTACATTCCCAGTATGACAAGCTGCAAGACCATACTGGCATAAGCACCCATCCCCAAAGCATTCATGATCTCGGCCGGCAGTTCGACCTTAAAGAAGTTAAGGCTAAGCGCCAGAATGGCAAACCACAGTGGTGGAAGTTTAAAGATATTGCGGACAGACTCTTTCATCGAAAAGTTGCCGCGTGAGTAAAAATAGACACCCAGGGTGTAGACGACAAAGACATTGGTCAGATTGATCAGTGTCGTATAGGGAATACTCTCTTCTCCAAAGATCGCAATACCAATAGGAATACCAAGGTTTCCGGTATTCCCGATAAGGGCAGAGACGGTAGCGATGGAACGGTCTTTAGGATGGGTGAAAAGCTGGCGTGCCAAAAAGAAAGTCAAGGTCAAGATGATAGCAACGATGATAATATAGATCAAAGGTGCGAGCAGGAACTCGGTGTCAATAGGACGTTTAAGAAGTCCCCAAAAGGTCAGAAAAGCTTGCAAAAAATAGACAGAAAGCAGGTTAAATGATTTTTCATCAATGCGCTCTTTAAAAAAATATTTGGCACTGTAGCCAACAAGGATAAAGACATAGATGGAGATAATAGCTAAAAAAAGACTTCCCAATGAGACACCTGCTATGTTAGAGTGAATATGAAATCTTAACAAAACTAGCTTAAGCGGTTTCACGCAGTGAGAAGTTTCCGGTAAAACCGGCTCAAGTGGTTTCAAAGAGTGAAAAGCTCATCGTTAAACCAGTGTAAGGGTCCTGATATAGAATCGCTTGGCCACATGCCATAGAAGCAGCATCTTTAGCAAAAGTGTAGTAAAATCAGAGTCATGAAAAACAAACTCTCCCAGAAACTGGCATCCTTCTCCTTTTTGTTCCTTGCGGTTGCTTTTATCGCACTTACGCTCTTTAATGCTTATGAACCGACCCGACCGATGACGACAACGCTTTTTTTGCTCCTGACCCTTGTCCTGTATTATCCGCTTCGCCTTATCATCACCAACAAGAAGCTCTCGATGACCTACAGCACGTTGATCAAGGATGCAGATGCTTCCCGCCTCATCATGTTTTATATCAAACTGCCTTTTTATCTCATCATGCTTCCTCTGTCCGCAGGGGCTTTTTTTTTGGTGTTTGTGAAGGCTTCTGCGTTGTTCTCGATGAATGCGCGCCTGATCATCCTGGCTTTGGGGGCCTTCGTCGTTATCTTTATCTTTTGGACATTCTTGGGAAACAAGCTCTTGCAAAGCAGAGACAGTATCGCACATCTGTATTATAAGAACCGGATCGATCAAAAACTGGGCTACCATATCCTGCTTTATATGATCTTCTTCTCTGTGACAACGGACCTTATTGAGTCCTTTATCATCACGCTTCTGTTTTCGTTCCTGATCTTTGATGTGCTTTTTTCCCTGCATGACAAACTGAGTCTGTTCCGTCTGCTGGTCGATAAAGGGCTGATACTGGTGTTCAAGTTTTTGTTGTTTGCCTCGGTGAGCCTTCTTAGTTACAAATATCTGGGTACGCTGTTAAACCATGAACTCGACAGTCTCATATTATGGCTGGACCCCAATGTAAGCGTGGTTCTGGTCTATCTCTTTTTATACAGTATCTCGGCGGTGGGGAATTATGTGCAGTTGAACCTGCTTATCTCCTACCTTGTGAAAAAACCAAGCAAGCAGGCTGTGATAGTGTGGACGATGATGGCCGTATTGTATCTGGGCTTGAGTGCGATCCATCTTCAGTTTGACCATTTCAAGAAGATGAAAAAGAAGATAGAGAGATATCAGCATGGGCTGAGGTAGAAGCGGGGTTTCTGACTAGGCCCCTTTGACCTTTTTGATGACTTCGTAGGCATCATTGATCTTTTGTATTTTTTGCGTGGCATCTTGGATGTAGTGCTCATCTGCGCCTTGGGCCTGGATGATATCAGGATGATATTTTTTGACAAGGTCACGGTATTTCTTCTTGATGGTCTTGAGATCGTCTGATTCGGATGCACCAAGTATCTTATAGGCTTCGTCGACAGAGCTGTGGACAGTGGTACTTGAAAAGCCGGAACGGAACTGGTCCATCATCCCTTCGAACTCATTGGAACTGAAGTGCAGGAATGCAGCGATCTTTGTCAAAAGGTTCTCTTCGGCAGAAGTGACTTTTCCATCGATAAAAGCGATGTTGATCAAAAAGCTCATCATCATCTGGCGTTTAGCCCTGTCTCTGTGAATAAGCACATAAAGCTGGGAGACTACAGAATCCACATTTCGCGGACGCTGCTTCTCTTCTGAAAAGATCTCTTTGAGATAGCTCTTGACCTTGTCAGGTTGAGGAAAGACCTTGGCGATGTCGTTGAACATATTGCCGATAAGTTCCGCTTCAAGTTCGTCAATACGTCCGTCTGCCTTGGCCACTTTTGCACATAAGGCGACGAAAAGCCCCAGCTCGCTTGAGGCGATGGCTTCCTTGGTGACATGCATGTCTTTGAACTGTGCCTGGGAATAGTAGATACGCTGGAAGCGTTTGTAGCTGTTATACACGCGGTATAAGACATAGAAGACGATTCCCCAAAATATTATATTGAACATATAGTTTCCTTAGAATAGTTGTTTGTAATAGAAAATTTCATAGAATTCTAGCATTAATAAATGGGAATAAAATGATAGAAAGAATATCTTCAATGGACAGAGGCGTTTTATACATGCTCTTTGCCTCTTTTTTATTTGCGATCATGGGTGCCTTTGCCAAAGACCTTAGTACATCGATGAGCTCTTTGGAAGTCGTTTTTTTCAGAAACGTCTTTGGCGTTCTTCTGATCGGAGCAACGCTCTTCAAGACACCTTTGGTACAAAAGGGCGGAAGACCCTTTCTGCTCTTTTTTCGCGGCCTGATGGGATTTTTGGCTTTATTGGCATTTTTTTATAATATCGCACATATCTCACTTGCGGATGCGATGACATTTTCAAAGACTTCGCCTATCTTCACCGCTTTTTTTGCCTATCTTTTTTTAAAAGAGAAGATGGGTATCTATGGATGGATCGCACTGTTTATCGGGTTTGCAGGTATCGTACTGATCACTCAGCCAGAGGGGATTTTGTTTAAAAAGACGGACCTTTTAGGCATCTTTTCAGGCGTTGGGGCGGCACTGGCCTATACTTCGGTCAGAGAACTTCGCAACTATTATGATACGCGTGCGATCGTACTTTCTTTTATGTCGGTCGGAACAGCCGGTCCGCTTTTACTGCTTCTTTTGGGACCCTATGTCTCTATGCAGGAGCTGGACTTTATCTTTGCCGAGTTTACGATACCTCAGGGCAGAGCCTGGATCTCTATTCTGGGTCTTGGGCTTTTTGCGACCATGGCGCAGATCTATATGACAAAAGCCTATGGCGTCACGCAGGCAGGTATTGTCGGTGCTGCCTCCTATTCCAATATCGTCTTTGCCATAATCATCGGCCTTTTTATGGGGGATGCGCTTCCCAATATAACTACAAGCTTTGGAATCTTGGCTATTTTCCTTGCCGGGCTTTTGGTCGTGAAAAAATAAGATATAATCACGATATCTCTTCACAGAAAGTGAAATCGTTCACCTTCTTTGAAGCGTAAAATAAAACTAGACAGGACAGTTGAGATGGTACTTTTTGCAGGACCTTGTGTTATAGAGAGTGAAGAAAATGTTATGAAGATCGCTGAGGCACTGAAGCCTTATCATGAGAATCCGGAGATTGACTTTTATTTCAAAGCAAGTTTTGACAAAGCGAACCGGACGTCTTTAGAGAGTTTCAGAGGCCCGGGACTGGAAGAGGGGATGCGTATCCTTCAAAAGGTCAAAGACACCTTTGGCTTCAAGATCGTAACAGATATTCATGAGAGTGCTCAGGTCGAAGCTGTATCAAAGGTGGTCGATGTGCTTCAGATCCCCGCTTTTTTATGCCGACAGACAGACCTTCTTGTCGCGGCAGCCAAGACAGACTGTATCATCAACATCAAAAAAGGGCAGTTCCTTGCACCCTCAGACATGCAGTATCCCGTTCTTAAAGTACTGAATACACGCGGCTGTAATGAAGCGAGTTATGAAAACTCTTTGAAGCACAAGGTCTATCTGTGCGAACGTGGTTCGACTTTCGGATACGGGAACCTTGTAGTCGACATGCGCTCGCTCGTCATTATGAAGAACTTTGCACCGGTCATCTTTGATGCGACGCACAGTGTTCAGATGCCGGGTGCTGCAGGCGGCAAGACGGGTGGTGATTCTTCGATGGTCCCTTACCTTGCAAAAGCAGCAGCGGCAGTCGGTGTTGACGGCTACTTTTTCGAGACACACTTTGACCCTTCGATCGCCCTTTCAGACGGTCCGAACATGGTGAAACTGCAAGACCTCGAAGCGCTCGTCGTCAAACTTCAGAAGATAAAAGAAGTATCTTCGATATAATACATCTAATTTAAAAGGCCGGATGAGCAGCGCCCATTTGGCTATGTTAACACTTGGCTTGACCCTGTCAGGCCTATGTGCAGTAAGCCGCACTTTTTGTTTAACAATCACAAAAAAATAAACAGACAAGGGAAACATATGAAGATCATAGAGGGTAAATTACAAGTCCAGACCGGCAAAAAAGTTGCCATTATCAACTCACGTTTTAACCATATTATCACGGACCGTTTGGTAGAAGGTGCGAAAGATGCCTATCTTCGCCACGGGGGAAATGAAGAAGACCTTTCACTGGTCCTTGTTCCGGGTGCGTTTGAAGTGCCTTTGGCTTTGGAACGCGTACTGGCATCCGGCAAATACGACGCAGTCTGTTGTGTCGGCGCGGTGATCCGCGGTGCGACACCGCATTTTGATTATATCTCTGCAGAAGCGACCAAAGGTGTTGCATCAATGGCACTGAAGGCAGGTATCCCTGTCTCTTTCGGTGTTCTTACCGTGGATACTATCGAGCAGGCAATCGAGCGTGCAGGTTCAAAAGCAGGTAACAAAGGCGGCGAAGCTATGGTCACTGTTATCGAGATGCTAAACCTATATTCAGCGTTGGAGGCATAATGGCGACACGACATCACGCAAGAATGGCCGTTGTAAGCCTTTTATATGCATACGATCTGGGCAATCAGAGTATCGCTGATTTTTCGGATGAGATACTTGAAGAGAAAAAGATCCGCAACAAACAAAGAGATTTCGCTTTGGATCTTTTCAAAGGGGTGATGGAGCATATCGAAGAGGTCGATAAAAAGATCATCGAGAACCTTACTGACTGGGATTTTGATCGTCTCGGATCGATCGAGCGGGCGACGCTTCGTCTGGGAGGGTATGAGATCCTTTATGGAGATCTGGACTCAGCGGTGATCATCAATGAAGCTATCGAGATCACCAAAGCTTTTGGAACAGAGCAGTCTCCAAAGTTTATCAACGGTGTTTTAGACGCTATCGCCAAGTCAAAATAGTCTTATGAAAAAAACTTCTGTCTCTCCTTTCTACTGCTTATGTTTACTGCTAAGAACAGCTGCATCGAATGGCCCAAGGGAATAGAAGAGATAAGGGAGAGAGAATCGGGAACGACTTTCTCGTCTCTCATGGCGGTAATCTGAACACAAAGAACCAAAAACACGTGATAGCGGTTCAGTAGAGTACTTTCTGACCCATAAGGGTCATGAAGAGTTTTCTCCTGTACCCGCTTCAGAGACGGTACTTGGATAAAGAACCATCACTTTTTACAAGAAGACGATCTTGTTAAAAAAATAAATCAGGGTATAAATAACATATCTGGCAAAGCATGTTTAAAGGAAGAAAGATGAGCAGAATGACATCAGAAGAAGCACTTAAACTCATCCGTGAGGCTGATCTAAAAGAGCTTGGAAAAATGGCAAGTGCCAGAAAAAAAGAACTGCATCCCAAAGGTATTACGACGTTTATCGTTGACAGAAACATCAACTATACCAATGTATGCTGGGTTGACTGTAAGTTTTGTGCTTTTTATCGTCATGCCAAAGATGATGATGCGTATATCCTGACACATGAAGAGATCGATGCCAAGATCGACGAACTGGTCGCTATAGGAGGAACACAGATACTCTTTCAAGGCGGCGTCCATCCGAAGCTGAAGATAGAGTTTTATGAAGAACTTGTCGGCCATATCCATGAGAAATATCCGCAGATCACAATCCATGCTTTTTCTGCGATCGAACTGGATTATATCGCGAAGATATCAAAGATCACTATTATTGAAGTACTTCAGCGTCTCAAAGACAAGGGGCTGTCTTCTATACCGGGAGCCGGAGCCGAGATCTTAAGTGACAGAGTCCGCGATATCATCGCACCTAAAAAACATGATTCCGAAGTATGGATCGATGTCCACAGACAGGCGCATAAACTGGGAATAAAGTCCACGGCGACGATGATGTTCGGTACAGTCGAGACGGATGAAGAGATCGTCGAACACTGGAACATGATCCGTAAACTCCAAGATGAGACAGGTGGCTTCAGAGCCTTTATAATGTGGTCTTTTCAAGGACAGAACACCAAGCTTGCCGAAGAGATACCGGATATAGATAAACCTTCTTCAAACCGCTATCTCCGTCTTTTGGCTGTTTCGCGTCTGTTTTTGGATAACATTCCTAATATCCAAAGTTCATGGGTGACACAGGGACCTTATATCGGTCAGATGGCACTTAAGTTCGGTGCAAATGATCTGGGTTCTACGATGATGGAAGAAAACGTCGTACGCAGTGCGGGCGCCGGTTTCAGAATGGCAAAAGACGAAATGGTACATCTAATTCAGGACATCGGTGAAACGGCGGCGATACGAAATACGGCTTACGATACACTGGAGATATTTGCGTGAAAAAAACTTTAATAACACTTTTGTTGATTTGTGAGGTAATGATGGGAAGCGAGATAATACAACTGGATGTTAAGGGTACAAGTGTACCGCTGATTTATGAGAATGACAATAGACTGCCGATCATTTCGATGCAGCTTGTCTTTCAAAACGGGGGATCAATAGCCAACACCAAGCATGCAGGACTTTCACGAGCAGCAGCAAGAGTCTATGGCGAGGGGACGAAAACACTGGGAAGTAAAGAGTTTTCTAAAAGACTTGATGCCAAAGCCATCCATATCTCAGTCAATGCCGGCGGTGAGACCTTTGTGTTTGAACTCTCTTGTCTGAAAGAGTATATGCAAGAAGGTGTCGAGGCCTTGACTGCTTTGCTGAATGACCCGAATCTAAGTGATGAAGCGCTTGATCAGGTCAAGACGGTAACGCTTGGCGAGATTCAGCGTAAAAGTACGGACTTTGATTATGTAGCGGATAGAACGCTAAAAGAACTTCTTTTCAAACATACGGTCATGGCCCTTCCTCCTATCGGGACCTCTGAAAGTGTCAGTGCTTTGAAACTGGACGATATCAAAGCTTTTATGGATGAGCATATCGTTACGGAACGTGCGATCTGTGTCGTCGGCGGAGATCTGAGCAAAGAAGAAGCCGAACAGAGTGTTCAGAAGCTTCTGTCTCCTTTGAAAAAAGGTGTGAAAATAGAACTTCCGTATTTTGATGTGAATCCGAACACAAAAGAAGAGATCGTACGTAAAAAGACGGAACAGGCTTATGTCTATTTCGGAAGCCCTTTTAATATGAAGACAGGTGACGCTGATTATTATAAGTCACGTGTTGCCATCTTTATTCTGGGTTCAAGCGGATTCGGTTCGCGCTTGATGGAAGAGATCCGCGTTAAAAAAGGTTTGGCGTATTCAGCATACGGACGTGTCCATGTGAACCGTTCAAATTCCTATTTTACCGGCTACCTTCAGACAAAACTGGAGTCTCAGAACGAGGCTCAAAAGTCTGTCAACGAAGTGATCAAGACCTTTGTGGACAAGGGTGTGACTCAGGAAGAACTGGATCAGGCCAAGAAGTTCCTTCTGGGTTCTGAACCGCTTCGCGTCGAGACACTCTCGCAGCGTCTTGGACGTACCTTCATGGATTATTACAAAGGTGCTCCTTTAAACAACTCTCAGCTTGAACTTGAGAAGATAGCAGCCCTTGAACTTGATGACCTGAATGCTTTTATTGCCGAGCATAAAGAGATACTTGACCTTTCGTATGCGATCGTAACGCAGTAGCATATCCATGGGTTGTGAGATCGATGAAAAGGATCTTCCCAAGTTTTCCAAACTGGGGATAAGAAACTGTATCGAGCTTTCCCTTATCCTGCCTTCAGCCTACGAAGACAGGAATATCTACACGGTTCCCCATATTGGCAAGACACAGCTTCTAGACGTTGATATCCGCTCCTTTTCCTATTCTGTAAAGTTTATCAGACTCCGACTCTTCTGCCATAATCTAAACCAGGATATCGAAGCTGTCATCTTTCAGCCTAAACCTTATCACAGCCGTCAATTCATCGTTGGCGAACGGGTGTTTGTCTTTGGCAAGCTTGAACTCAATTTCTCAATCTTGCAGATGGTGCAGCCGCGTATCGTCAACAAAGCAGGCGGCATCACCGGGGTCTACAAGACATCTTTGCGTGCAGACCTTTTTCAAAGTCTACTGGTACGATATATCAGCATAAATAGTCTGGGACAGTGCGGTCTGCCCGAATCAGTCATAGAAAAACTGATAAATCTGCATTTCCCAAAAGTCTTTCCTGCGGTAGAAGGAAGTCCTGAATATGATGCGAACCTGCATGCCTTGAAGTTTTCAGAGCTGTATAACCACTTGAAAATCCTGTCGTCAAAAAAAGAGTCATATCCGGCTCTAGTGAGCTTTAAAGCTGATTATGAGGATTGGGTAGGGACACTTCCATTTGAGCTCACACAGGACCAGTTACGTGCGATTAAGAAGATACAGGCTGATCTTCTTAAAGGTACAGCGGCGAAACGCATGGTCGTTGGCGATGTGGGTGCAGGAAAGACTATGGTCATATTGGCATGCGCCTATATGGCAAGAGCATACGGATCCATATTGATGGCACCTACGACGGTCCTAGCGAATCAGCTTTTTGAAGAGGCACAAAAGTTTTTACCCAAAGAGATGAAGATAGCTCTGGTGACCAATAAGTCAAAAAAGGAAGACCTGAGCTCTTTTGATTTTATCATCGGAACGCATGCCCTGTTGTATAGGGAATTGAAAAAGGTGGCCTTGGTCATGATAGATGAACAGCACCGTTTCGGAACGGCTCAGCGCAACAAACTGGCGAAGATGATGGAATACAGACAGGCGGAGCCGTCCGGCAAAGAAGATCAGCAAGAGCAGGCAAGACCCCACTTTTTACAGTTCTCAGCTACTCCTATCCCGCGGACCCAGGCGATGATCAACTCCTCGCTTTTGGATGTCTCTTTGATCACACAGACCCCTTTTAAAAAGGATATTGACACCAGAGTGATACAGAAGCAAGATTTTGCTGACTTGTTGGAGCATATCAAAGAGGAGATATCCCTTGGCCACCAGATACTGATCGTCTATCCGCTTGTCGAACAGAGCGAGGCTATGGCCTATCAAAGCATTGACGAGGCAAGGGGTTTTTGGGAAAGCCGTTTTGATAAGGTCTTTGTCACACACGGAAAGGATAAAGACAAGGAACAGGTACTTTATGACTTTAGACACTCCGGGGACATACTTCTGGCGACAACTGTTGTCGAAGTCGGTATCTCTTTGCCTGAACTGACGACGGTCGTCATCGTCGGAGCGGAAAGACTCGGTCTCTCGACTCTGCATCAGCTTCGCGGTCGTGTAAGCCGAACCGGGTTGAAGGGATACTGTTATCTCTATACCAATCTTAAAGAATCAAAACGTCTTGAGTCATTCTCAAATACGATAAGCGGTTTTGATATCGCACGTCTGGACCTTGAGTACAGAAAGAGCGGTGACCTCTTAAGCGGCAGTGAACAAAGCGGCCAAAGTTTTAAGTATGTTGATATGGCAAATGATGAGAAACTGATCGAAGAAGTACAAAGGTTCATGAGTGCTGCACCCGCCAAGACTTAGCGGGAGGAGAGAGGTTCTGTTATTGAGGAGTTGACCTAGTAGAGTCCGAAACGTCCGTCTTTACGCTTGTATAAGACACGTGTCTTTCCGTCAATGTCATTGAAGATCTCAAACTGCTTTTCGGCTGATGATTTGAGGTTTTCAAGCATATCTTGGACTTCCTGCGGCTTGTATAAGTCGAGTTCATGAGGGACGATCTCGTCTTCAAGTCCTTCTCTCTCATCACTCATATTGATATCTTTTGAGGCTGCTTTTGCTTCGTTGATACCTTCTTTTTTATGGTCACGGATACGGTCATGGTGACGGCGCAATGCTTTTTGGGCACGGCTTGTAGCCACGTCTATAGCAGCATAAAGGTCATCGTCTTGCTGCTTGATGACAATAGTGTTTTTGTTCGGAAGGTTGATGGTAAACTCTATACTGACCCCTTTACCTTTGTGTCCCTTTTTCTCCTCACCCGAAGCGATAGCGCGAACGGAGATAATGTCTAAGTTAAACTTGCTTAATGAATCAATAGAGACTTCGATCTGCTGTTTAATGGCATCGGTCAACTCGACCTGGCGCCCAACCATACTAATATTCATAAATTATCCTTTGTCACTAAAGTTATTAGATTATAACGAGACAATTCTTAATTTTATCAAATAGAGCTTATTAAAGATAAAGAGAGGATAAAAAAGAAAGTATTTAAGAAAGAGTCTGGACAGCCAGCCTGAAAGCTTATGGCTTCTGGATGGTCCGGCGGTGAAAACGGATAGCGTTTCCAAGGTTTAAGGCAGTATCTCTGCTTGTAACAGTCACATCGACGAGTACTGTCCCTACTGATTGCGTGGTTGTGATCGTATTGACATAGGCATTGGCGCCGCAGGTTCCAGCAGCCCCAAGTCCTATATAGCGTATAGTCGTATTTATATCAAAATAAGGGTTCCCTGCGGGATAGGTCGAAGTGATTGTCTGTATACATGAATCACCGGCTCTGTCATGACCGGAAATAGCCAGCAGGGCAAACTCTGTAGCACTTCGGGCAAGAAGTTGGGCCTGTTCGGTAAAGTAGAGATGTTCTGTGCGTTTATTAGAAAGAGAGGACATATTGAGCATGACAGCCATCATACCTGCAATAAGAACCAAAAATCCAATAGCCATGATTAGGGCCATACCTGAACGCATTGGTGCAGGCTTTAAAATATTGCGGTTTCTTTGCATATTGCGTATGCTCCTTTGCCTAATGTGTTTTGTTCATTGACACAGATGCGTACCTGTATGGTGTCACCGGTAGCGCCAAAGCTGAAAGTCTCTACGTTTTGCAGTAAAAGAACTCTTCTTCCGGCAAGATAGCCTTCTCCCTGCCAGGGCTGGTAATCATAATAGAAAGCCAGATCATTGCCTTCAATGGCAATGGCATAAGCTGTCCATGCCAGCTGATAATTCTCATAAACGTCGACTCCGGAAAAACTGACACCGAGTGTATCACGCAGCCGTGTCGGAGTTGCTCCTGAACCTATGGGATGCGTAGCTGTGGATTGGTCAGCTATTGCTACACCGTCCCAGCCGTAGTCAGTCCGAACATCACTATTGGCACCGGTAAAAAAGATCGCACTGTTATTAAGATCCGTCCCATTGACACTCAGTGCCTGAATCACAGTATCAGCAGCCGCGGTGTCTGTTTCAGGGCTTTCTAAAAAACTGCTTCCGGCCGGAGGGACATCCACATCGATAAACCCGCTCCATGTCGGTCTGTTAAACAAAGGTTCAGCTAGGGCACCAGCGCGGCTTGTCCCCAGAAGACCGTCTACATCATACCCGACCCATTCCAATACCGTAAAATTTGGCCCTGCAGCTGATGACAAGCCTGAGAATTGAGGAGTGACAAGATCACGTGCGATGACGGAGTCTCTGATTCGATAACGAAGGCGGTTAGCAATCTGCTTTAATGTAAGCTCAGTATCTGCCTGCAATCGGTTGTTGATCGTACTAGTTGTATAGGCTTCATAAGAGGTCATCAGAAGATTTGTCCCAAACTTCGCCAAAATACCGATAACAATGATCACGAAAATGAGTTCTATCAGACTAAAACCACGTCGCATTAGTATCTCCTCTTGTAAAACTCAAATTCGCCTACATTGGAGGCATAGGAGTTCATGCGTATAATATCATTCCAAACAGCGGCTGCAGGATTGGTGTTATCAAGCTCCCAGGCTGTGACCTGGATCATTTTTATGTTTCTACTAGTACCTACAACTGGAACATCGCTGAAATTAAAAGCGATATTCGTGTTTAAGGGATTGTTATAATCAGCTGCATCGGCGACATAGCTCACTACAGTATCAAGTCTGTACTGTTTTTTTAGACCCAGACTGTTAGTGGCTGCAACTGTCTCTTGTGTACCATTGAATGTACCTATGTTGATCGCTGCACCTGCCCCGATAGCCGGTTCTGCTGATCTTTGTATAGAAAAAGGTGTCATCCTTCTGCGCAATTCATCCTCAAAGTGACCAAATCGAAAGTCAGTTATTCCGTTTCTTACTAAATCAGGGTCTCCCCCGGTATTAAGTACCTGATCGGTTGACATTACATTTGTAGGCGAACTGGAAGGGTCCCATGAATTGGTCAGGATCATCGCGATCTTCTGTGTTGTCAGCATGATAGCTTCTTCTTTTAAGGTCTGCTCCTGCGATGCAGCACTGTTGAACAAAACAGTCGGCATTGCTAAAATGGAAATGCTGATGATGACAATCGCAAAAATGAGTTCGATCATAGTAAATGCATTGCGTTTATGCGCCTTACTAGGATTAATGATATTAGAGTGTAGCTTTACCATTGGATCCGCCTGTTGGTAGTGGAAGCAGAATCAGTCTGAGTATTGATGCCACTAGTATCTTTTCCTACTCGGCCTCCGGACTGGGTGAACTCTAGTTCAAAGTTGTTGACGACACTGCCCGGTGCGAGTTTGTTATTCACTGTATCTGATCCGTCGTAACGGCTGAATATGAGCCAGTCAGGCGTAACGACTTCTATAGTCGCTTTGTACGGATAGCCTCTTGAACCATTATAAACATAGTTAGCTGTTGTCGAGTTGTCATCAATGTCCATAAGACCAAAACGTCCATTGTCTTCGCCCACTCTGTCACCATTAAGATCACGTGTCTGCGTAGATGTAGCGTTTCCGTCTGCACTCACATTGTGTTCTAATTGAACATACCAGCGCACATCATCCACGCTTAACAAGGCTTTTGGCGAGATCGATCTGTTCGCATCAGGAAAATTAGCAAAGGTTGCAATATTACACGGAGCAGGTTGTGCTGCGGCGTCATCATCACAAAAGAACTCGTAATAGATAGGGACCTGTGCATTGTTCCCATTTACACGGTATCGTGGGATATGTTCTCTGCCATAGAGGTGGGCGATATTCAAAGGAGCCGCTTTATACGAAGGATTAAAGATTGTATAGGTACCGTTGACATCATGTACTTGGCCAAGATCGGGTCGTTTCATTTCCGCCTGACTCTCGCAGTTTTCTCTTGTCTTACATGAGACATTGAAGTCATTATAGGTCAGGAAAATAGGGTTAAATGGTGTCGTGACTGATCTTCCAAAGTTGAGATGGAGTTCCATATTGACTGAGCCTGACATTGATTTATTAAAATCTTTGGCAGGAAGGGTAATAAGCCCCGAAAGACTGTTAACGGTAACGTTGTTCTCATCAACATTCCAGCCTGAGTTGTTGTCATCAAGTACAATAGTACTGGCAGCGTCCAATTCTCTCAATCGGTATTGATACTGTGGCGCATTGACAACTGGAATAGGATCGGTGCTGACGTTTAGATCCAGGTCTTCGGCATAACAATCCTTTACAAAATTACTAAGACCAGTTTGATTGAAATCGTAACCGACTGGAAGGAGAGTCCCGATAAATCTAACGGACATATTGAAGTCATCACTGTCTTTGATTATGTTATTTTGATATACAAAAGAGTTGTTTTTATCAAGATCGACGCGCGGCATGCTTAGATTGAGGTCAAAATGCCCTTTTTGAAAGGCTATTCTGCTGATATCAAAAGCGTAGGGGCGGATACTGATGTTGTAATCCGTATACGTGATATCGGCATCGTTGTTTCTGTGTGTTGATGAGATGTTACATCCTACACTCGTATTTATCAGTGATTGGTTTCCATCCGGCACGAAACTTTGGCCTATGGCGCAGTCACTGCCTTGCAGAAAGTGGGCTGAATATTTAGCCAAACTGTGATGGTAAGGATTCTGATCGGCACCTGTCCATACGGTATCTATCATGCTAAATTGATAGCGGCCTACATTATTGCTTTTGTTCTGAATGGTGTCATTGCTGTTATTAACGACAACGCCATTAACAAGAGGATCGTTGATACCTAGACCGTTACGGATGTAGACAGGCGGGTGCTTGGGCTTGGTATCATTACAGCCAGACACATCTCTTAATGGCTCAGGTGACCAGACATAAGAAAGGTTAAAATCAGGACGCGGTACCCTGAAGTCTTGCGTATAACCGATCGCAGGTTCATTTCCGGTGTGGCTGGTCGCATTGATATCATAACTGTACTTGTAACCGGCAGCAATTTTTGCATTTTTTGGCAAAAGGATCGCAGGGTCTGTCTTGAGTGTTGACTCATTGTTATCATAAATATTGATGTTGAAGGCTTCTGGACGTGTTGAAAAGTTGTCACGTGAACAGACTTTCTTCGTGTTGTAGCCAAAGACACACTGCATACAGATAGCCATCTCTATATCGGTCATCCCGTTAGTGTCGGCATTGTTCCCGCAGGCTTGAGGCATCGTCGTAAAGACCTCTGTCTTAATATTTCCATTTGGAAGATAGTAGGAATACTCTACATCATCCCTACATTTGTTCTGTTCATTAACCGGAAGGTCAAGGTTGGCATTGACGACCCCCTGAGCCAGTTCATTAAAGTTGTGGATGACCCATCCTGTACCGTCGATGTATTCAGAATCGACCAGTGATTCGTTCTCATCATTGAGGACATTATAGGTGATTCGGAACAAGACGTTTTCATGCGCTTCTCCAAAAAACTGTTCGGGTGTCTTCGTGACGTCAAGACTGTGGGCCAGGATATAGTCTTTATCAAAGTCAACAGACTCTGTATCTCTGAAACCGACAAAGATACGTTCGCTGATTGATGCCTCTTCTCTGTCACAGGCAGCCTGTACATCAGCCTGGCTGCCGGCATCAATAAGCTCGACAAAGACAGTCGTACTGGTTGCATTGCGTTCATCCAGATTGTCCGGATTATAGGATACGACCTTAAAGGTATCAGGTCTTCCCGCAACCTGTGTCGGCAGGTTGTAGACGTGGTTCGGCGAAGGGTAGAGGGTATAGTTAGCCGCATGCTCGACATTGTAACGCCCGTAGTTTGGCAGATATCGCAGACCATTGAGTGAACACATCGGGACTTTGAACCCGCCGATATTGGAGGTTGTCGCGATTGTGATGTCGCCTCCGTCAGGTGTAGGAAGTACCAGGTTGTAAGAGATCTGAGCCTCTATAGACATATTGATGTCGTTGCCGTTTAAAGCGGAAGTATCAAGTGTGTAAAAGAGGTAGAAAAACTGCTGTCCGTCAACATCATCGATCTGCACGCCTTTGACATAGCTGGGGCCGGTACTGATATCAGCTTCGTCCACAGGGACGGAAGCGAAGGCACCTGGCTGCGTCACGCGGGTCGTATTGGTTTTGTATCGTGCCTGTGTGGTGTCGATATTGGTGACGTTTATCTCCATGTTTTTGGCCACGACATCCGAGTTCTCTTCGTTTCGGATGTAAATGGTCATGTTGATGTCTTCTCCAGGTAATACGGTACCTGTCAGCCGTGGAAGATTCGTTCCTCCGAGGTTCTCTTCTGTGAAGTAACGGCCATTTTGCTCATACGCATAGTCATAACAAAATCTCGGTTCATAAAGCTCTGTCTCAAAGGCAAACATATTGAGACTGAACTTATCGGAATTACCAAAAGACTTTATTGTGATAACAGTACTTGACTGTTCATTGTCAAGCTGGGTGATATCGATAACATCGATATCCGTTCCCACGACATTTTGAAAGTTGGGATCAGCCAGTGTAGGATCGGTTACTCTAAAGCTTGAACGGTAGACACCGCTGGTAGAGATCGAAGCATTAAAGATATCCGTGGCAGTGTTTTGGGCATCGACCAGTGGGAAGACAGTGCCTGCTTTGTTCGTGATGGAGGCAGAGTCATTCAGCTGGGCTTCACTCTCACCGGAGTATAAAAAAAGTTTTGAGTTGACGGCACCTGACTTTGGCGTAAGAAAGTCAGATGCTGTGATACTTACCTGGTCGGGATATCCCCCACCGTCGTACAAGACTTCAAAGCCGTCATAGACTGAGATATTATTAAGTGTTCTTGTCGGGTTTGATACGATGACAAGAAGAGACCAGGAAGCAAATTGGTTGGAACCGTTGTCTGCTTCGATGTCTGCGGCAAAATATTGACCGCCTCTGCCTGCTTTGACAAGAGCAGTGACATCTGCGGAAGCGCCATAGTCATAAGGATCATCTGATGGATAGAAGTCGTAGTTCTCTGCTGTAATGGTATTATAAGTGGCTGAAGCCGGAGTCCTGAACTTGATAGTTTTGGAGTTTGTCTTTTCTGTAGATGTCGGATCGTTCAGACGCGCCGACCAGTAGAGTCTTGCCCAGACTACAGTGTCTGTCGTATTGATGTCGAGGCGGGCCATAGAAGAACTTGTTGTACTTGCATCAGAATCAACGTCAGCCTTATGCTGATTAATACTGTTGTTGTTGACTCCGACTGTCGGAGCAGTACAGGTGTCGCCGTCAAAATCATTTTGACACAAGAGCTGATTTCCTATCAATAGAAGATTACCGGTAAGGTTAGTACTGAGCTGTCCGTTAATAGCCCTTTTGGTAAATGGCCTGACATCAGCAAAGGCTTCGGTACTAAGGAACAAACTCAAAATAAATATACAGATCAATCGCATAAATGATATATTTGACATGACAACTCCTTCTATGTTTGACTGCACACAAAAACAGGGCTCAACCTTTTGTGTGAGAAAAGTGTTATCTAATTATAAACACAGGTTTACTTCAAACAATGTTAAAAAGAAGGCTTAGGTATTAGAATTTTTGATTAATGGAGAGCTTTTGTTCTTCGGTTTACCCTTGGTTTGCCAAGGGTTTACGAAAGTGCCTTTGCACGTTCGTTTGCCTTGGCTATAGCCTGGATGCATCCGTCTCTGACACCGGCCTTTTCCAAGGCGCAATATCCTGCAGCCGTCGTGCCACCCGGACTCATCACAGCATCTTTTAATAGGGCAGGATGCTGCTCTTGAATCAGTGTCCCGAATCCATCAAAGAGACCGCGCATTATTGCCATGGCATCAGCGCGTTTGAGACCCTGGTTGACGGCGCCGTCTGCGAGAGCTTCGGCGATCAGAGCCAGGTAGGCCGGGCCGCTTCCGGCAAGAGCTGTAGCGATATCGATCTCTTTTTCGCTTCCCAGCCAGTGTGTCGCGCCGATGGCATTGAAGATGTTCAATGCTTCATCTTGAAGGGCCGTGTCTCCCGTCAGTGTTGTCATCGACTTTTGTACGGAAGCTGCCATGTTGGGCATTGCTCTTACATAGGCCTTCGCCTTAATCGAATCTTTTAGGCTTTCAAGTTTTGTGCCGGCAAGTATGGAATACAATGCGTCTGCCTGGCCCTTGAGTTGAGAAGAGACTTCCGCAAGGTTTTGCGGCTTGACGGCAAAGACCACATTCTTGCCACTGATGTCGAAGTCTTTCAGGGCGTGTTTCATGACCTTGATCCCCAAAGCCTCTTCGAACTTGTCCAAGTTTTTTGCTGTACGGCCTGCTACTTCGATGGTAAAATCATTTTTTAGCCCCTGTGCGATAGCCAGTGCCATGTTTCCGTTTCCGATAAAGGTGATGCACTTAGACATCTGTATCTCCGATACTTTCTTCATCAGAAGAACTCTCTTTGTTCATAAAGTCGCAGATGCACTCTGCCATCCCATGCTCTTGAACAGCCTTGCCGTCAAGGATAGTCTGGGCCATCGTCTGATTGTCGGTGTTGAAGATCAGCGGAGCGACAAAGTTGACAGTGGATTTTTCTAAAGGGTTCTGTATGACAACGATGTTGAATATCAGTATGTTTGACTCTTCGTTTATCTCTAAAAGCGCCTGAACGGCATCGGGTATTTCGATCTCATAAGGTTTTAATACAAAAGGATTGATAAGAGTAAAGGAGGGCTTTCCGTCATCAGAAAGATTCTCGAGCTGCATAAAAATATCATCTATCTTAGTCAGCTTCATCTTTTTTACGGTCTCAAATCCTAAAAGCGGAAGTTTTAATTCAAACTGCATAGTTTACCTTAGAGTAGTTTAGTATGTTGGATATTGTAGCACTACAAAGTTAAAAAGGCAATGATAGTCAGGGATTTTAAACTCTTACTAACACCAACTTGGATAGAATAAATCTCTTTTATAAAAATTAGGATAGATATAAATGAAACTTAAAATATTTATACTGGCTTTCGGTTTAAGTCTGTTTTTTTCGGGCTGCGGAAAAGACATCTCCGAATACAACAAACCTGCAGCCTACTGGTACGAAAAGATGGTCAATGCCGTTGCCAATGCTTCTTTGGAAAAGGCCGACGGATATTTTTCTTCTTTGCAGAGTGAGCATATTGGTTCGCCTTTGCTCGAAGAGGCAACGATGATAATGGCCCAGGCCCATATGGAAGTCGGCGAGTATATGCTTGCCGAACATTTTTTGGATGAATACATACGCCGTTTTGCAAACGCTTCACAGAGGGAGTTTGCTGATTATCTCAAGATGCGTGCGAAGTTCATGGCCTTGCCTAATCCGCGTAGAGATCAGACGCTGATACATGATGCGCTAAAAGAGGGTGAGGTTTTCAAAATACGCTACCCCCGCTCCTATTATCTTCCGGCGGTTGACACGATGCTGGTGAAACTTTATCTTGCCAGAGCAAATCTGAATCAGACGATCTCAGGCTTGTATGACAGACTTGATAAACCACTTGCAAAAGAGTATTATGCCAATAAAGAACCTGAAGCGTGGATAGACTGGAACGAAGTCGAACCTCCGGATACGCCTTGGTACAGAGAGATGTTTGAGGGTGACGGTACGGCAAGCTGGTACGGCTTCTTGCTTCCTGATACGATCAGTGTGATCGCGCAGGACGCAGAGGGAAACTCCAAAGCAGACGAAAGCGCATCTGACGCACTGTAAAGAATCAAAAAACAATAACATTAACAAATAGGAAATTTTATGCAACTTAGCCACTATAGCTCTTTCCCGACCGATATACCAATTATCGCCGAGGATGAACTGTTTTTATATCCTTTTATGATCTCGCCTCTTTTTTTGAGTGATGAAAAAAACATCAAGGCAGCAGCCCTTGCTATCGAGAATAATTCTCTTGTCCTTATCTGTCCGACAAAGACGGGTGAAGAAGGTTCCCGGGATTTTGATGGCATCTACCATGCGGGTGTCGTCGGTTCTATCATGCGAAAGGTCTCTTTGCCTGATGGGCGTATCAAAGTCCTTTTCCAAGGTCTTGCCCGAGGGAAGGTGATCCGTGAGGTCGGGAATGACCCGATGGTCGCAAATGTCGATATCATCGAAAGCAGTGTGACAAACGAACTTAAGATGGATGCTGTCTTGGAGATCGTGCGTGAAAAAGTCCGTACACTTTCTCAGGTGAGCTCTTATTTCCCGCCGGACCTTTTGCGCACCATCGAAGAAAACCATGAACACGGAAGGATCGCCGATCTTATCTGTTCTTCTATCAAAATGAAAAAAGAGCTTGCGTATGAGCTGTTCATAGAAGAGAACCTCGAAAAGCGTTATCTTAGACTTATTGATGAGTTAACCGAAGAGATCGAAGCCAATAAGCTTCAAAAAGAGATCCGCTCAAAAGTCCATAACCGTATCGAAAAGGTGAACAAAGAGTACTTCCTGAAAGAGCAGCTTAAGCAGATACAGCGCGAACTCGGTTCGGATACTCAGCGTGAAGAAGAGATCCAAGAGTACAGAGACAAGCTTGAGAAGAAGAAAAACTCTATGGGAGAGGATGCCTATAAAGAAGTGCATAAACAGTTAGAACGTTTTGCACGTATGCATCCTGACTCTTCAGATGCAGGTATGATACAGACCTATCTGGAATGGGCCCTTGAAATACCGTATGGTGAACTTTCTAAAAAGTCTTTGAAGATCGAGGATGTCGAAAAACAGCTTGATAAAGACCACTTTTCACTGGAAAAACCAAAAGAGCGTATTGTCGAATACTTCTCTGTCAAAGAGCTTTTGGAACTGCGCGGTATCAATGACAAAGAGGGACGCGGCGCTATCTTGTGTTTCGCAGGACCTCCTGGTGTCGGTAAGACTTCTTTGGCAAACTCTATTGCCGAAGCACTGAAACGTCCTCTTGTGCGTATCGCTTTGGGCGGACTGGAAGACGTCAACGAGTTGCGCGGGCACAGACGTACCTATGTCGGTGCTATGCCGGGTCGTATTGTTCAAGGTATCATCGATGCCAAGAAGATGAACCCTATTATCGTCTTGGATGAGATAGACAAGGTCGGACGTTCTCAAAGAGGTGACCCTACGGCTGCACTTTTGGAGATCTTGGACCCTGAACAAAACAGCAGTTTCAGAGATTACTATCTTAATTTCAATCTTGATCTTTCCAAGGCTATTTTCATCGCTACAGCGAATGATGTCGGACGGATTCCGGGTCCTTTACGTGATCGTATGGAGTTCATCAGTGTCAGCTCCTATACGCCTCAGGAGAAGTATGAGATCGCAAAACGTTATCTCTTGCCTCAGGAGACAAAAAAACACGGTCTGAAGCCTTCTGAGATATCGATCTCAAAAGGGGCTCTTCAGGAGATCATCGAAAAATATACACGTGAAGCAGGTGTCCGTAATCTACGCCGCCGAATTGCTGACGTTATCCGTAAATCTGCGAAGAGGATCTTGGAAAACCCTGAATTGAACAAGGTTACTATAACGGTCAAAAACCTTAAAGACTTTCTTGAAAAGACGGTCTTTGAGATCGACAAGACGGATTCTATCCCAAGAGTCGGTGTTGTAAACGGTCTGGCCTGGACTGCAGTCGGCGGAGATCTTCTTAAAATCGAAGCGATACGTATCAAAGGTAAAGGCGGTATGCAGGTGACTGGAAGTCTAGGCGATGTGATGAAAGAGTCGTCACGTATTGCGATGTCGGTTGTCAAGACGCTGATCGATACAAATGCAATAGAGATCTCTGTTGAGAATATTCCTTTGTCATCTAAGGAGATCGAAGAGGCGGTTAAATTATCAGCTTCTGAAGTCTACAAACGATATGATCTTCATATACATGTCCCGGACGGTGCTACACCTAAAGACGGTCCGTCTGCAGGTATCGCTATGGCTTCGGTGATGTCATCGATTTTGAGCGGCAAGAAGATACGTTCGGATGTGGCCATGACAGGTGAGATATCGCTTACGGGTGATGTTCTGCCTATCGGCGGTCTGCGTGAAAAACTGATCGCAGCGCACAGAGCAGGTATAAAACTGGCTTTGATACCACAGAAGAACTTTGATCGTGATCTGGAAGATATTCCTAAAGAAGTCCGTGAAAGTCTTGAGATAAAAGCAGTTAAGCGAATCGAAGAAGTATTGAAGATTATATTGGTATAAAAAGAAAGAAGGATAAAGAGAGTGTAAACTCTCTTTATTTTAGAGTGTAATTAGACGATTTATCTTTTCAGCGACTTGTTCAAGACGGACAGGCTTCATAACAAAGTCATTTGCTCCGCATTCCAAAGCTTCACTTTTCTTAGTCTCATCTGTTGTCAATACGATAACAGGGATACTTTTCATATTGTCTGAAGCACGGACGATCTTAAGCACTTCTATTCCTCCCATGACTGGCATGATGATATCAAGAAGGATCAGACCGATATCCGTTTGTGTCTTTAATATATCCAATGCATCAGCACCGTTTTTAGCTTCCACTACTTCGTTGATATTAGGAAGCTTCAGCAACATAGATTTTAGAAGTTTCAGGTTGATGATATCATCATCAACTGCGAGTACTTTGATATTATTCATAGGTCAGCCTTAAATAAATTTTTCAAAGACAAGTCTAAGCAGGTCTTTGTTGATTACATTTTTAATTATTTCATGTACATAGTTTGCATCGCTGTCTTCTGCTTCGAATGCCGGGTCAATCATCATGACTAAGGCTGTATCAGTGCCTTTTTCTTTGATCAGATGTGATAAGTCAGAAATATTCAAACCGTCTGTCTCTTTGTCAAAAAGGACCAGCTTGAACTTTTTAGAGTCAATGGATTCTTTTATTGCCAGAGTCCCGTCAGCGATCATACATGTATATCCCAAGTCATCAAGGATAGACTTGAATAGACGGTTTTCAAAGGAGCTCTTTTTAGCCAGTAACACATCGGCATCATAACTTGATACGGCAGGTATCTCAGCCGTGTCATCAGCATAGATATCATCTTCAAGCTCCAGTGCCTGAGGAGTCTCTAGTTGTGGCTCAACCGCTGTTTCTTTGATGCTTTCGATTAAAGGTTCGTCTATCTCAAGACTCATCTCATCGATGGAGAGGTCTACATTAAATTCATTATCATCTAATGAGAGGTCAAAATCGCTCTCATTATTGACTGCTACTGACGCTGTTTCCTGGACAGGAGCTACAGGAGCAGGTTCAGTCTTCTCAACTTCTACAGGTACTTCTTCTTTGACCTGGTTGACTATTGCCTTGGCATCGACGATCTTATGGCCGATAAAGTGGTTTAGCAATGAGATGATCTCGCTGCGGACAAGTGGTTTGGTTGTATACTCATCCATTCCTGCACCCATGAAACGTTCACGGTCCCCTTTAAGCGCATTGGCCGTCAAAGCGATAATAGGTGTATGCTCGACTTTGTAGTCCTCTTCATATTCTAAGATCTCCTGTGTCGCCTCAACACCGTCAAGGACTGGCATCTGGATATCCATGAAGATGACATCGAACTTGTTGTTCTTGCGTTTTTCAAAGGCTTCAAGGCCGTTGTTCGCAAGCTGGACACTAAGACCAATGTCTTCCAAGGTACGTTTGATCAGTTTTTGGTTGATCAGATTGTCTTCAGCAACAAGTGCCTTGGCATCGAATCTCGAGGTCTTGTCATCGTATTTTCGTTTTTGAATAGTCTTCTGCTTAGACTGAGTGAACTCCTCTACATCATGTGACTCAAGGACACCGCGTATCTTTGACGCATTCAACGGCTCGTACATAACCTTAAAGACGTTTAGGTTCAGTGAATCGATCTTCTTCATGTAGTATGATTTTGTTATCAAGATCATATGCTCAGGATGTTTTACATACTCCAGAAGGTCTTCTTCAGTCGTGTAGTCAAAGTCTGTAAACATCAGATCATAAGAGACCTTCTGCTCAAGTTTTTTCAGCTCGTCAATACTTTTGAAACTTTGGTATGAAACACCATAAAAATCAAGGTATTCACGAAGGTTTGTTTCTTGTACTTTTTTCTTTGAGTCGCTTTCAAGAATAACAGCATTGATATTTGAATACTGATTACGCATAGACTCATTAAGTGTCTCGATCTCTTCAAAGTCAATTGTAAAGAAGAAAGTAGTCCCTTGGCCCGGTTCAGACTCAAGATCCAGTTTACCGCCCATAAGTTCGACGAAGCTGCTTGAGATGGTAAGACCGAGTCCTGTTCCACCGTATTTACGTGTAATTGAACTGTCTGCTTGACCAAAGGCATCAAAGATCCTGTCTCTTTGCTCTTTAGTGACACCGATACCGCTGTCCTTTACACTAAAACGGACACGTGCACGATTCGGTTCTTCACATTCCATTCTTCGGATATCGACAGTAATCTGTCCGCCGCTGTTAGTAAACTTGACAGCATTTGAAAGAAGGTTGATGACAACTTCTTTGATCTTGGTCGGATCCCCTTTGATAGGGTTCTCAAGCTCAGGGTCGATGAAACAACCAAGGTCAATATGTTTTTCAGAGGCACGAACGGCATAGACTTCAACTGCCGATTCAAACTCTTCTGCAGCATTAAAGACGATCTCTTCGATCTCAAGTTTGTTCGATTCGATCTTAGAAAGGTCAAGAATGTTATTGATGATCTCGAGAAGGTTCTCAGAAGATTTCTCAATGATATCAACGAACTCGCGTTGTTCATCATGAAGGGCTGTATCTTTTAAGAGTTCTGTAAATCCGACAATACCGTTAAGAGGCGTACGGATCTCGTGTGACATATTAGCAAGGAACATCGATTTTGCTTCAGATGCTTCCATCGCAAAGTCTTTATCCTTACGGGTCTGGTCAATAATCGTCTCAAGAAGCTGGTAGGCCTGAGCCGTTCCCTTGGCTGTATCAAGGTTGATATGGCTGGCGATCTCGCTCGAGCTCATGTCATCGCCTTCATGTGTATCCGTCGCAACACGCTGAAGTACGGTCTCAAGGTTCTTGATGTTTCTTGCGATATCCGTAGACAGGAGTATACCGAAGATCGCTCCGATGATCGCAACCGCCCAGATAAGGATAGAGATACCAAGGATATTTAATTGTTCTTGTTTGTATATCTCAGATTCTTCATCCATCGCGTTTAAAAGGATCTGTTCTGCTTCATCAATAAGGTTGATCTTTTCAGAAAGCATGGTAAACCAGATACCGGCTTCAGTCGCATAAAGACCGTCATTAACAGCCTGCATGATCTCAGCTCGTTCAAGAGTGATGTCTTCAAAAAGTTCAGCATTGTCTTCGTCTTTGAAAAGATCATCCAGTTTAGCTTTAAGATCGGTATTTGTCAATGCATTATAGTTGATAGCATCGGCCTTACCGATGAGTGTCAGCCAGACGTTAAGCTCTTCAGAGTCAAATTTAGTCGAACGTGCAAGTGCATAGGTGATAAAGTCACGTTCAGAACCTGTAAACTCTTTTGCCTTTGCCAAGATTAGGTATGAGGTCGCAATGGAGGTGATCTTCTCATCAAGTTCGTAGTTACGAATCTCTTCAAGTTCGTTGATGATCAGCTTTTGTGCGTTTCCATAGATGTCATAAAAGATCTCTTGGAATTCGACGTTTTGGTTGTCGACAAGTGGACGTACATCTCTAATCGTGCTGTAGTTGGCTTCAATACTTTTGATACTTCTACAGGCAAAACAGATACCTTCGCCTGTGTGATCATGAAGATTTTGCGTTGATTTCAGGTGTGTGATATAGGCGGATATTTTTTTATCAACGATGGCACGCTGAGATTTTAGTGACTCAGCTGT